>PULR01000001.1 GCA_003551005.1 Mollicutes bacterium | reverse complement strand
ACATTACGTTCCAGGATATTCTTGCCGATGACTTTCCCCGGACCTTGTTCCGTCTTCACCCTGGAGGACATTTTCGGCATACCCTCCCGGTGGGCGGTATAGGTGTCGTCCTCGTAACGAATGCAGCAGAGCAGCTTTCCGCAAAGACCGGAGATGTTCGATGGATTCAACGAGAGGTTCTGGTTTTTCGCCATCTTGATGGAAACCGTCTCGAATTCTGCAAGGAAAGTGTTGCAGCAGAGCAGATACCCGCACGGACCGATGCCGCCCAGAAACTTCGCACCGTCGCGAGCGCCGACCTGACGCAGTTCGATGCGGAGGCGGAACTCGTTTGCAAGGTCCCTGACGAGATTGCGGAAATCAATGCGGCCCTCCGCATTAAAATAAATAATCAGCTTTGAACGATCCAGCGTGTACTCGGCATCAAGCAGCTTCATTGGCAGGCCGTGATGCTTTACATGTTCACGGGTCTGCTCAAGAACTTGGGGGATAGCAGCCCGGTTCTCTTGATCCTGGGCGAGATCCTTCTGGGATGCCCGTCGGATAATGGGTTTGAGAGGGGAGTCGAGGCTGTCCTGGTCCAAGGATCTATCGATTTCGACGACTTCACCGACTTCAATGCCGCGGATTGTCTCGACGACCACCATATCTCCCACGGAAGGATCAATCGGACCGGCTGTGAAATAATATCGTTTGCCGACGGGGCGGAAACGGACGCCGACAGCATCAATCTGATTCATGGCGATACCTTCTTTCCATCAAGAGCAGGATGTTGTCGAAGGCCAGCCGGAAGTTGACGTAGTTTCGCTGTCGCGCTTGAAGCGTCAACATCCGTTCAAGGACTTCAATCAGTCCCTCGAGAGTGAACGTCTCTGCGAGACGCTCGAGGGTGTCGATGTGCTCTGCATAGACAATCTGGTTGCGATTTTCTATTTTATCATAGATAAGGTCTTTTTGGTAGAGGATGAAAAGCGCTAGGAGCGTATCGAGCGCATCCCGGTCACGACCGAGGTCCCGGGTTCTTGCTTCGAAGGCAAGCAATGGCGAATCGTCTTCAAGCAACGCCCGGTAGACAGTTTCGACAAGATCGGCCATGTCGGGAATCCGTTCATCCGAAAGCAGCGACCTCGCTTCTTCAGGTGTGCTTTTCAGTTCCGAGGCCAGACGTGCATGGAACGCCTCATACCCCTCCTCGAGAAGCGTGGTCTCGATGGTCGCCCTGGGGAGAGGGTGAAAGGGCACAATCTGCGCGCGGGAGCGTATCGTCGGAAGCAAAGACGCGGCATCTTCGGCAAGCAGGATGCCGTGAATGTCAGGATGCGGTTCTTCCAAGAACTTGAGCAGTGCATTCGCAGCATGCGGGGTCATGAAGTCCGCGTTTTCGATGATGTAGATTTTCTGGCCGCTCTCGAGGGCGGTCTTCGAAAAATCATCCTGCAGGCGCTGGACGCTCTCTTTTTTTACTTGTTGTTTTTCCGAGCGGATGTGAAGCACGTTCGGGTGGGTCTGATGCTCGATGCGACGACAAGCGGAACAACGCCCGCACGGTCGCTCTTCTTCAGCTTCGCACAACAGCAGCGCCGCGAAAAAAAGGGCGGCGTCCAGTTTCATCGTGCCGGCGTCGCCTTCAAAGATATACGCATGAGAGAGGCGTCCACGCTCATAACTGTTGCGGACCATACGGAGCGCTTCCGGTTGCGCGTGTCTCAAGCGGTCCTTATCCATCCCCGATCCGCTCCTTTCACGTATCCTCAAGCATCCCGATCAACGCCATCACATCAGGGACGACATCCTCGACAGGGCGATTCCCGTCGACCACTTTGATGCGCCCGGGCTCTTTGTCGATCAGCAGCTGGTAGCCACGATAGACGCGTTCATGGAAAGTCAGGCTCTCAAGGTCGAGGCGGTTGACATCCCGGCTGTTGTCGAAAACTCTATCGAGACCGATGGTCGGGGGAACATCGATGAAAATGGTCAGATCCGGAAGGCAACCGTTGATAGCGAACAGATTCAAATCATAGACAGCTTCATAACCAAGCTGGCGACCATATCCCTGATAGGCAAGCGAGCTGTCAACGAAGCGATCGCAAAGGACGACCTTTTCGTCTTCCAGTGCAGGCCAGATGACCTCGGAGATGTGTTGTCGACGGGCGGCCGCATACAGCATCGCTTCCGTGCGAGGTTCCATCTTGCGGTTTTCGATGTCCAGGATAATCTGCCGAATCTGTTCGGCAATGTCACTGCCGCCCGGTTCACGCGTCGATAAAACATCGACGCCCCTTCTTTTGAGACGGGCCTCGACGGCTTTCAGCACAGATGTTTTGCCAGACCCTTCCGGGCCTTCGAATGTAATGAATTTTCGTTTCATGAAGTCACTCCCCGCCGGGTCGGGTTTCTTCCATTATCGCACATTTTCCCTCGAAATAAAATATCTTCGATGACCGCCTGGAACTTGTGGGCTTGAATTTGCGCAAAACATTTTTGATGGGGCTGCGACATGTTATAATGTTCTTGATTGTGAAAGGGATGAGTAGGATGCGTGTCTCCGTATCAAACCTGACTTTCGGTTACGACTATCGCACAGTACTCAAAGATGTCTCCTTTGAGATTGAGGATGGAGATTTTTTGGTCGTCGTCGGCAACAACGGAAGTGGTAAGAGTACGCTTGTGAAATGTCTGCTGGGCATCAATCCCGTTCCTGATGGGAAAGTCTTTCTCGATAATAAGGAAATCAATCAATTCGAAAACTGGATCCGCATCGGCTACGTCCCTCAGAAACTCGACGATTTCAACTACGAGTTCCCCATCACCCTGAATGAGATTATGCACGTCAGCCGCTACTCGAAAGTCACCGAAGAGCAGAAACTGGCCCTCTTGGACCGCATGGGGATTCTGGAACTCCAGCACGAGAACATCAACACTCTGAGCGGAGGCCAGCTGCAGCGCGTTTTCATTGCGCGCGCGCTGATCAACCGGCCGGACCTTCTGATTCTCGATGAACCGACGGTCGGCGTCGACAAAGAAAATGTCGAACAATTCTACAACGTCGTCAACGGGCTGAACGAAGACGGCGTGACAATCATCCTGATCTCTCATCACCTAAGTCCTGGGAACGCGAACTACACACATATCATGCAACTGAGAGAAGGTCGTTCCTTCCTTCGTAGCGCCTCCGATTTGCACGCCGGGGGGGATTCAAGACATGGAGTTTGAAATCGCATCCGGTTTTATCCGAAGTGTCCTCGAACGGGAATTCATGCAGTTCGCCATCATCACCGGGGTGCTCGTAGGGCTTCTCGCCCCGATGATTGGCTCTTTCGTGGTCATCAAGCGGTTGAGCCTGATCGCCGATACGCTATCTCACTTTTCGCTTGCAGGATTGTCGATCGGACTGTTCTTTCTCAACATTCTCGGTCTGCCTATTCAGGATCCGCTCTACATCGGTATGCTCTTCGCGGTAATCGGGGCATTGCTGATCGAGGCACTGCGCAGCTACTACAAAAACTACAAGGAAATCTCGATGCCCATCGTCATCAGTCTGGGAACGGCCCTGAGCGCGCTGTTCATCTCTTTGAGCGGCGGCTTCAGCACCGAAATCTACAACTATCTCTTCGGCAGCATCCTCACCGTCGGCCGCAATTTCGTCTATATCATCTCCATCACGACCGCCGTCATCTTATTGCTGATCCTGATTTTCTACCGGCAGATCGTCATCATCAGTTTCGATGAATCCTATGCACGTCTGCTGGGCATCCGGGTCAATCTGTTCCAATTCTTTTCAACCATCATACTCGGCATTGTCATCTCGCTCGCGATTGAAACCGTCGGCGTGCTGCTGGTCTCGAGTTTGATGATCATCCCGGTTGCCGCCGCAATGAAAATCGGACGCAGTTTCAAAAGCACCCTGCTGATCGCGATTCTCTTCAGTGAAACTTCCGTCCTCGTTGGCATCTATCTCTCGTTCATCCTGGGATGGCCCTCCGGTGCGACCATCGTGCTTTTCAATCTGTTCATCCTCGGAGGTGTGGTCGTGTTTCGACGGATGTTCTTCAAACGGCGCCTCGAAAAAAAACAACAGGAAAGCCAGGCTATCTGATATCTCTTTCCAAGCAAAGCGCAGCACGGAGCTGCGCTTTTCATTTGTATTCGACACGCTTGAGGTAAAGCCCTTCCGGAGGGGCCATGTGCATGATGGTGTTGCTTTGAGGGTTCTTCAGCGCGTCTTCAAGGAGATTCGTATTTTTCTCGATACTCTTGAGCGCGTTCCCGACGATGATGCGAACCATATGCCGGAGGAAACCATCTCCGATGATATCGATATGTGTGCGTTCACCCTCCGCGACAACGCGGATATCCTCGAGCGTTCGAAGCGGATTCGCTCCCGGGGTGTGTTTCGCTAACCCCGTGAAATCATGAGTGCCCTTGAGGACATCGACGATGGCCTGCAGCCGATCATGGTCGACGCGCGGATAGAAATGCGCCTGGTGTGCATAGAAGGGATCCTCGACGTGCATCAAGGTGTAGCGATAAATCTTCCGGGCGGCATCATATCGGGCGTGGAAGACATCCGGCGCCGGGAGGACCCGCTTGAGTTGAATGTCCTTCGGCAGCATCCGATCAACGGCATACAGGATTCTCTCCATCTCGATGTCCACATCCGGGACATCGAGATGCGCCGTCTGAAGGATTGCGTGCACGCCCTTGTCGGTCCGTCCGGCGCCGAAGACATGAACAGCGGTCTGATAGAAGGCGCTGAACGACTCCTCGAGCACGCCCTGCACGGTGCGGCCGTTGCGTTGACGCTGAAACCCCAGAAACGCCGAGCCTTCGTAGGCGAATTCCAAACGCAGGCGACGACGGATCCCTCGTTCGCGCAGATATATCCTGCGGATGGCACCATCTTCGATTTTCACCTTGCCGACCCGTGCCAGCGTCTCGAAGACATGAAGGCGTTCATAGGTGTAGCGACTCTTTAAAGCAGCGTCCCATCGCTTGAGCTGCGTGCGGACCTTGTTCGGGCCTTGATGCTGCTGACCATCGGGATCGCGGAAAACTACCTTTTCGTCATAGGGAACGTCGAAAGTCGCAAGCCATTCCAGAAGCTTCATACCAGTCTCGCTCCCAGTGAAGCCAGAAATAGGGCGAAGATAACCACCAGCGCGACGTAATCAAGCCGTCTCCAGATGAGCACATGAAGTTTGGTGCGCGGGGCGCCCGGGACGAAAGATCGCGCCTCCATGGCGTTCGCGAGATCGTCGCTGCGTTGGAAGGATATGATGAACATCGGAACCAGGAGGGAGACAATCTGCGTGACTTTTTCTTTTAGACGACCTTCCTTGAAATCCACGCCGCGGCTCGCCTGGGCGAGCATGATCTTGTTCGCCTCATCCAGCAGTGTCGGGATATACCTAAGCGAGATTGCGATGATCATCGCAATCTCTTCCGTGTTGACGCGTAGAATCTTGAAGGGTTTAAGAATGTATTCCAGTCCTAGGTTCAAGTCAGTGGGCTTCGTGCTCATCGTCACCATGGTCGAAATCGCCACGATGACAATCAGACGGAACATGATGAAGAAGGCGCTTTGCAGCCCGTCCTCATAGACTTCGAGCGTACCGGTCGTCAGGGTGTATCCATAATCCAGGTTGGCGAGCGCCGTCAGAACAGCCGCGGCGCCCAGCAGGAAATACAGCAGGCTGAAGCGCACATACCGCCTGGTGAAACCCCACAGAAACACGATGGCGACAACCGCTGCCAGGCTCGAGAGACTCCAGTTGAGCGGCAGGGACCAAAGCAGGTCCCCTTCTTCATTGAAAGCGATCTGGAAGATGAACGTGAACAGCAGCAGAAAAAGAATCGGACGCATACCGAGATAGACACGTTTCGGACTGATACGACTGACAAGCAGCAGCACGATGATGAGCCCGAGGGCGAGCAACATGTGGAAAAAGCGGTCGATGAGGAAGACGGACGCCAAGAGGAAGACCAGACCCAGAAGCTTGGTCCGGGGGTCCATGCGGTGCAACACTCCATTGCCGGGTAGATACCGCCCGATGACGACGTTATTCACGCTAGCACCTCCCGCATCGCTTCAAGCAGCTCGCGTCGGTTCCTCGGAAGACCGGGGACCTCGAGATTGAACCGGTCCTTCAATGCGAAAGTGACCTTCAAGACATCGGGCACGTCCAGATTCCACACCCGGATATTGCGGCGAGTGAACAGCTGCGAAGGCGCGCCGTCGTAGACCACGTTCCCTTCACGCATCACCAGCACGCGTTTCGCATATTCATAGACAGCGTCCATGTCGTGAGTAATCAGCATGACGCTTTTTCCTTCCTGCTCGTGGATGTTCTTAAAGACCTCGAGAAGCGCCTTCCTGCCGAGCGGGTCCAAGCCGCTCGTCGGCTCGTCGAGAACAAGCACGGACGGTTCCATCGCAAGAATTCCCGCGATGCTTACGCGTTTCTTCTCTCCGCCGCTGAGGCTGAAGGGGCTACGCTCGAGATAGGACGAATCCAGACCCACGGTGTGAATCGCCTTTTTGGCGCGGGCCGTCGCCTCTTCCTCGGAAACACCGTAATTACGCGGTCCGAACGTGATGTCCTTGAGCACCGTCTCTTCAAACAGTTGATACTCCGGGAACTGAAAGACCAGTCCGACCTTCTGACGGATGGGGTTCAGTTTCACGTGCTTATCCCTCGTTGTATCACGGGATATCGTCAGGCCGAACATCCTGACCCGTCCCTGCGTCGGGGTCAACAGTGCGTTCATATGCTGAGCGAGGGTCGATTTTCCGCTGCCGGTCTCCCCGACCAGGGCGATGAACTCTCCTTCCAGGTTGATGGACAAATTGACATCGGCCAGCGCAAGATAAGCTTTGCCGTCAAAGGCCTGGTATTCATAGTTCACCCGTTCAAACTCAATTGCCATAAATACTCCCTGAGTGTGTCGTCCCCCAAGCCTTCGGCTTGAAGGGTGTGCATCAGTTCAAGCGGGAGAAGCAGCTCGAGGCTGGCCTGCTCGAGCAGCTCCTTATCACCAAGGATGTTCCGGGCGGAATCGTCCGCGAGCACACCGCCGTTCTTAAGCAGCACAATGCGGTCGGAGTGAACCGCATCCCGCATATCATGGGTGATGGTGATGATGGTCCCCCCTTCTTCATTCAGACGTTTCATGTCCTGCAGAAGCCGACTCCGGCCCTCGGGATCGAGCATCGAGGTCGCTTCGTCGAAAAGGATCACATCGGTGCGCATCGCTAGCACGCCGGCTATCGCGACCCGCTGTTTCTGACCGCCGGAGAGCTGTTGCGGCTCCTTGTTCAAATAATCGAACATGTCGACTTTCTTGCTGTATTCCTCTATCCGTTCAATCATTTCCTCCCGCGGGATGCAGAGGTTCTCGAGCCCGAAGGCTATATCATCGCGGACCGTAACGCCGACGAACTGGTTGTCCGGATTCTGAAAAACGATGCCGATCCGACGCCGGATATCGGCTAGCGTGTCTTCGGAAAGCTCGAATCCATCGACACGAATGCTGCCGCTCTTCGGCCGCAGCAAACCGACAAGTAGTTTCGAAAGCGTGCTCTTACCGCTACCGTTGTGTCCGAGAATCGACACCCACTCCCCCTGCTCGACCGATAAGGACACATCCTGAAGGGCCGTCGTCTTATTGTCGTAAGCGAAGGAGAGATTCTCGATTTCAATATAGGCCATCCCGGCATCACCTCAAATCGCTTTCATTATAACAAATCCGCTTGTCAAATAGAAAAGAAAACGATGCGAGGGTCCACCCCGCATCGTTTCATTCGACCAGTTCGATGATGGCCATTTCCGTGCCGTCTCCGCGGCGCGGACCCGCTTTGACGATGCGGGTGTATCCGCCCTCGCGGTCGCTGTATCTCGGCGCGATGTCCTCGAACAGCTTCTTGAGCGCGTTCTGGCCTTCCTCGTCCTCGAGGAAGCGGACCGTCCGAGCTGCACGGCGGCGGGCTTCGAGCGTCCCTTTCTTGCCGAGGCTGATCATTCTATCCATCAATCGACCGAGTTCCTTGGCCTTTTTCTGGGTCGTCTCGATGCGTTCGTGCAGAATCAGATGCGTGACCAGATCACGAAGCATGGCCTTGCGCTGGTCCGTCCTGCGGTTAAGTTTTCTGTATGTCGGCATGGTGGATACCTCCTATGAATGTTGGGCGAGCGAAAGGCCCAGATCTTCAAGCTTCTGCTTGACTTCCTTGAGCGATTTCTTGCCGAGGTTGCGGACTTTCATCATGTCTTCCTCGGTCTTCTGCGTCAGCTCCTCGACGGTGTTGATCCCCGCCCGTTTGAGGCAGTTGTAGCTGCGAACGGACAGATCGAGGTCCTCAATCTGCAGCTCGAGCACATGGGAGCTCTGATTGTCCTTGCGCTCGACCATGAAATCCTCTTCCTGAGCTTTCTCAGATAGTTCGACAACCAGCTCGAGATGGTCGATCATCATCTTCGAAGCGATGCCGAGCGCCTCCTTGGGTGTGACGCTGCCGTTGGTCTCGATTTCCATATACAGCCTGTCCAGATCCGCCTGGTCCTCGACGCGGGTCTTCTCGACATCATACTGCACACGCTGGACAGGCGTATAGATACTGTCCATGGGGATGACACCGACCGAACTGTCGTAGGCTTTGTTCTTTTCGGCGCTGACATAGCCCACGCCCTGGCGGGCCATCATGTTGATGCGGAGCGAATAACCTTCATTGACGGTCGCGATGTGCTGATCCTCATTTACGATGACGACATCGTCATCCATGTCGTCCTGCTGCATGACCTTCTTGATGTCTGCGGCCGTGACGTCCTTCGGTCCGTCGACGTCGATAATCAGCTGCTTTTCTGCGTTGGGGTCCTCGTCTTGAATACGGAGAATGACCTCCTTGAGGTTCAGGACGATCGCGGTGACATCCTCGACGACTCCGTCAACAGAGGAGAATTCATGCTGCACGCCGTCTATCTGGCAATTCACGATCGCGGCACCCGGCAGGCTCGAGAGCAGCACCCGACGCAGGGCATTGCCCAGCGTGACACCGTATCCCCGCTCCAAGGGGGAAATCTCGAATTCACCTTTGGTCTCGCCATCGTGAATGATGCGCGTCTCCGGTTTTTCAAACCTCAGATCCTTCAAATGTACAACCTCCCTTAATCATGTGCCTTCCTTAGCCTCTCGGCCGTTTCGGCGGACGGCAGCCGTTGTGGGGCACGGGGGTGACGTCCTTGATCGCCGTGATTTCCAGCCCGGCGCTTTGTAACGACCGAATCGCCGCCTCGCGGCCGGGCCCCGGCCCTTTGACGGATACTTCTACGCGCTGCATGCCGTGTTCCATCGCGGCTTTTGCACAGGCGTCTCCCGACAACTGAGCGGCATAAGGGGTCGACTTGCGGCTTCCTTTGAAGCCGAGCGCACCGGCGCTGGCCCAGGCTACCGCGTTGCCGTTGGGGTCGCTGATGGTGACGATGGTGTTGTTGAAGGTCGAATGGATGTGCGCGACACCCGATGGTATGTTCTTCCTTGCCCGACGTTTACGGGTTCTGGCTTTGCTCTTGGTTTTGCGTGCCATAGTCTAATCCTCCTATTTCTTCTTCTTGGCTACCGTCTTGCGCGGTCCTTTGCGAGTGCGGGCATTGTTACGGGTCTTCTGACCGCGGACGGGTAGGTTCCGGCGGTGGCGTTGGCCACGGTAGCTTCCAATTTCCTGCAGGCGCTTGATGTTCAGTCTTTCCTCACGCCGGAGATCGCCTTCCGTGCGGACGCTGTCGACCGTTTCACGGATACGGGCGAGCTCCGCGTCCTTGAGGTCGCGGACGCGGACATCTTCGCTGACCTGCGCCTGCTTGAGTATTTCACTCGATTTGCTTTTGCCGATACCGTAGATGTATGTCAGGGCGATGACAATTCGCTTCTCCCTGGGAATGTCGACTCCTGAAATGCGTGCCATTAGAGCACCTCCTGTTTAACCTTGTCTTTGTTTGTGCTTGGGGTTATCGCAAATGACCATGACTTTTCCCTTGCGTCTGATCACTTTGCACTTGTCACATATTTTCTTCACGGACGGTCTGACTTTCATATCGATCTCCTCCTTAATGGACTGGGGGGTGTATCATTTATGACGGTAGGTGATGCGGCCACGTGAAAGGTCGTAGGGAGAGAGCTCCACAGTGACCTTGTCTCCAGGTAAGATGCGTATGTAATACATGCGGATCTTACCTGAAACGTGTGCCTTAATCCGATGGCCGTTCTCGAGTTCGACGAGGAACTCCGCGTTGGGAAGGGCTTCAACAATCTTGCCTTCCATTTCCAGCTTGTCTTCTTTTTTAGCCATGATCGTCTCCTCCTTTTCGGGCCGTCAACAACTCGTACCCGGTTTCGGTGATCAGGACAGTGTGTTCGTAGTGTGCGCTCAGTGAGCCATCAAGCGTGACAGCCGTCCATCCGTCTTCTTGAATCCGGACTTCGTAGGTGCCGGCATTGATCATCGGCTCGATGGCGAGCGTCATCCCTTCCTTCAACGTCACGCCCCGTCCGGGCGGGCCGTAGTTGGGAATCTGCGGCGCTTCATGAAGATCCTTGCCGATGCCATGGCCGACGAACTCGCGGACGACGCTGAAACCGTACGCTTCGGCATGTTGCTGGACGGCGTGGGAGATATCGGAAAGCTTTGCGCCATTCCTTGCCTGCTTGAGGCCTTGGCAGAGCGCGGCTTCGCTGACCTCGAGCAGTCGTTTGGTCGAGGCGGGAATCCGCCCGACGGGGTAGGTCCAGGCCGAGTCGCCGTGGAATCCCTTGTAGTGTGCGCCGATGTCGACTTTCAGAATGTCGCCTTCCTTCAAGCGTCTTTGTTTGGAAGGGATGCCGTGGACGACTTCCTCGTTGAGCGAGGTGCAGGCGCTGCCCGGAAACCCCCCGTAACCTTTGAAGGACGGAGTGGCGTCATGTTCGCGGATGCATGCATCAACGATGGCATCGATCTTCGCGGTCGTGACGCCGGGACGGACAGCTTCCGCGACCCGCCGATGGGCCTCGGCGACAATAGCGCCGGCCTGCCTCATCAATTCAATCTCCCGAGGGGATTTGCGCTTGATCATGTGAGATCACGCAGCGCCCGCTGGATATCCCGGAAGACCTTCTCGAAGGACTGCTCCCCGTCGATGTTGATGAGGAACCCGCGGCCTTTATAGTAATCAATGATGGGACGGGTCTTGGATTCGTAGATGTTAAGACGGTTTCTCACCGAGGCGGGCTTGTCGTCCTCCCGTTGATGAAGGTCACCGCCGCAGGCATCGCAGACGTTTTCAACCCGCGGTGGACGGAACTTGGTGTGATACGTCGCCGCACACTGTCTGCACACGCGGCGGCCGGCCATGCGTTCAATGATGACTTCCTTGTCGACGACGATATTGATGACGGCCGTCAGGCGCGTCCCTTTTTCGGTGAGAATCTTATCCAGCGCGCGAGCTTGATTCACAGTCCGGGGATAGCCATCAAGGAGGAATCTCGCATCGGGCCGTTCATGCGACAAGCGCTCACGGACGACGCGGTTGGTGAGCTCGTCATCGACCAGTTCGCCCTGGCGGATGTATTCCATGGCCTTCTCGCCCATCGGGTCGCCTTTCTTGTAGGCTTCCCGGAACATCTCACCCGTGGAGATGCTCTGCAGGTCGTAGGCTTCGACGAGCTTTTTGGACTGACTGCCTTTGCCGGCTCCCGGCGGGCCCATGAGAAGCAGTTTCACACTATGCGCCCCCTAACGGATGAATCCGCTGTAGCTTTTGCCTTGCACATCGGTCTTGATCTGCTTGGTCGTCTCGATCGCGACACCCACGACAATCAGCAGCGACGTGCCGCCGACCTGCACATAAGGGGGCAGGTTGAAGATAATCGAGATGAAGATGGGGAGGGATGCGACGACGAGCAGATAGAAGGCGCCGATGGTCGTGATTCGGAAGAGCAGCTTGGAGACATAGTTCTCCGTCTCGACACCCGGGCGGATGCCGGGGATGAAGGCGTTTTGTTTCTGCAGATTGTTCGAAATCTTCTCAGGATTGATCTGCACGAATGAATAGAAGAACGTGAAGACTAGGATTAATATGGCATATACCGCATATCCAAGCGGCCTTTGATAGTTGAACATCTCTGTGAGCCAAAGCCCCCAGGTCGTCTCCTGCACTTGCGGCAGGAAGTTCAGCAGGGTCTGTGGCAGCGAGAGAATCGTGACCGCGAAAATGACGGGGATGACACCGGCCGAGTTGATTTTCAGCGGGATGCTCGAATCCGAGCGACCCTTGAACCGGGCGCTTGATGGCCGGTTGGAATACTGGACGGGAATCTTCCGGCGCGCAGACTGGATGTAGGTGATGCCCAGCAGAATCACGATGAACAGCAGGACAACAATACCGAAGGTTCCGTATGAACCCAGTCCTTCACCTTCAACGAGATATTCATCGCCGAGCGTCATGAACATGCCGGGAAGCCCGGAGATGATACCGGCCACGATGATCATCGAGGTGCCGTTCCCGACACCCTTCAAGGTAATCTGATCGGCCAGCCAAAGCAGGAAGGCCGTACCTGCGGTCATGATCAAAGCCAGATAGGTGTAGGTGAAGAAATTGGCATCCACGCCCGTCCGGAAGATGCTATCCTGGGTGAGCGAAAAGCCGAAGGTCATGCCGAGAGCCTGTATGAACGCGAGGCCGATGGCCAGATAACGCGTGACCTGGCTGATCTTCTGTTTGCCTGTCTGACCTTCTTGCGACCATTCCTTAAGAATGGGGACGATGTCCATCTGCAGCAGCTGCATGATAATCGAAGCCGTGATGTAGGGCGCGATACCCAGTGCGACGATGGAGTACTGCGAGAGGGCGCTACCCGTGAAGGCATCCATGATGCCCAGGAAGCCTGCCTGCTCCTCGAAGAACTCGGTGATCTCCGTGGGATCGATCAACGGCATCCGGATATAGGTCGCCGCGCGATACACCAAGAAGATGGCCAGTGTGAAAAGGATTTTCTTCATCAGGCTTTTGTTCTTGAAGACCGCTCTGATGGTATCCATTAAATCACCTCGGTCGTTCCACCGGCTGCTTGTATCTTCTTCTCGGCCGAAGCCGTGAACTTGTGGGCCTTGACGGTAAGCTTGCGCTTGATCTCGCCGTCGCCAAGAATCTTGACCTTGCCACGGGCTTTGCCGATCAGACGCCGCTCCCGCAGCATCTGTGGAGTGACGACGGTACCGTCCTCATATCGGTTCAGCTCCGAGACGTTCACGGTCTGGAATTCCTTCCGATGGGGGTTGTTGAATCCGACCTTGCGGAAACGTTTATAAAGCGGGGTCTGCCCGCCTTCAAAATCCAGGGGCAAAGAGAACCCCGAGCGTTGGCTCTGTCCTTTATGTCCGCGCGATGCGGTCTTCCCCATGCCGCTCGAGGCACCACGACCGACGCGTTTCCTGCGCTTCGTCGAGCCCGGGGCGGGCTTGAGTTCATGAAGTTTCATAATGCTACCTCCTATTTTTCAACAGCGTTGAGTGGATGGGCGATGAAGGGAAAATCCCCTGGCATATCCGAAGGCGTCCCCTTTCGGGAAAACGCCCCCGAAGCCATCACCCACCAAGGATCTCTTTGGTGTCCTTGCCGCGCGTGCGTGCAACCTGCTCGGCGGTCCGGAGCTTGCTGATCGCATCGAATGTCGCACGGATGATGTTGATCGGCGCATCGGAGCCGAGGTTCTTGCTCAAGATGTCGTTGAGGCCCGCTGCTTCGATGACGGCACGTACCGGTCCGCCGGCGATGACGCCGGTACCTTCGACAGCAGGTTTGAGGAGGACTTCTCCGCCATCGTGCTTGCCGATTACTTCGTGAGGGATCGTCGAGTTGTAGGCAGGAATCTTCACGAAATTGCGCTTGGCTTCCTCAATCGCCTTCTTGATGGCATCGGGAACTTCCTGGGCTTTCCCGGTGCCGAAACCTACACGGCCCTGACGGTCACCGACAACGACCAGCGCATTGAAACGGAACCGGCGTCCGCCTTTGACAACCTTGGCGACACGGCCGATGTTCACCACACGCTCGTCGAATTGGTTCTCCTCTTTCCGTTTCTTCCTTCTGCGTTTCTTTCTATCTTTTTGCATGGTTACCTCCTTCTAGAATTCCAGGCCGGCTTCACGGACAGCCTCCGCAAGCGCCTTGATCCTTCCATGGTAACGGTAGCCGCTCCGGTCGAAGACGACCCGTTCAATATCCTTCTTCAGCGCGCGTTGGGCGAGCACCTGCCCCACAGCCTTGGCTCCCTCTTTGTTGGCGCGGTTCGCTTCGACGGCGTCGGTTTCAAGTGTCGAGGCGCTCGCAAGCGTCTCGCCATTGACGTCGTCAATCAACTGGGCATAGATGTTCTTATTCGAACGATAGATGCTCAAGCGCGGTCGGACAGGGGTGCCGAACAGCGTGCGTCTAGCGCGGCCATGCCGTTTCTTGCGCATTTCATTGCGCGTTCTCTTATTGATCATGTATCGTCACTCCTGACTGCTATTTAGCGGTTTTTCCTTCTTTACGGCGAACTTGTTCATCCACGTAGCGGATTCCCTTGCCTTGATAGGGTTCCGGCTTGCGCACAGCTCTTACGTGTGCCGCGAACTCGCCGACTTTGTGCTTGTCGATGCCCGAGATGCTGATGACGTTGTTGCGTTCGATCTCGACTTCGAGACCTTCGGGGATGTCGACTTCCTTCGGGTTGGAATAACCGGCGTTGATGATGAGTTTATCGCCTTGTTTCTGGGCCCGATAACCGACACCGACCATCTTGAGTTTCTTGTTGAACCCCTTCTGCACACCGTCGATGAGATTCTGGATATGCGAACGGGTCGTGCCGTGCAGCATCCGGTGGACCTTGCTGTCGCTAGGCCGTTCGACGAAGAGGTCGCCTCCTTCCTCACGGACGGTCATGTCTTCATGTATCCGCAGGGAGAGGCTTCCCTTGGGGCCTTCTGCTTTGACGGTCTGTCCGTCTATGGTGACGTTCACTCCCTCGGGGAGCGAAACGGGTTTGACACCGATTCGACTCATGTTTCGTACCTCCTTCGTTTGTTTACCATACGTACGCGAGGATTTCGCCGCCGATATTTTGCTTTCGGGCTTCGTGGTCGCTCAAGATACCCTTTGAGGTCGAGACGACGGCGATGCCCAGACCGTTGAGCACTTTCGGCAGTTCATCGCTTTTCGCGTACACCCTCAGTCCAGGCTTCGAGATGCGCTTCAGTCCCTTGACGACTCGTTCGTTCTGCATGTACTTGAGGGTGACGCGCAGCTTGTCAACAGGTTTGGCACGGATGCGGTCAACTTTCGCAATGTATCCTTCATCGCGCAGAAGCTCGAGAACTCTCGCTTTCAGCTTCGACGCAGGAATATCGACGGTATCGGCTTTCGCCTGGTTCGCGTTGCGTATGCGTGTCAACATATCAGCAATAGGATCAGTCATTACCATATTATTGCCTCCTCCCAATCACTAGGAATAAATTTACCAACTTGCTTTTTTGACGCCCGGGATTTGACCCTTGTACGCCAATTCGCGGAAGCAGATCCGGCAGAGTTTGAACTTGCGGATGACGGAGCGGGGCCGGCCGCAACGTTCACAGCGGGTGTATTCACGCACCTTGTACTTCTGCGGGCGCTTCTGTTTGGCGATCATTGATTTCTTAGCCATGAATAGCCTCCTTACTGTCTGCTGAAGGGCATGCCGAACTGCTGGAGCAGTTCTTTTGCCTCAACGTCGGATTGCGCCGTGGTGACGACGGCGATGTCCATGCCGCGTACGCGGGTGACCTTGTCGTAGTCGATCTCCGGGAAGATGAGCTGCTCCTTGATGCCGAGCGTGTAATTGCCCCGGCCATCGAAGGATTTCGGACTCACACCCTGGAAGTCCCGGACGCGGGGAAGGCTGATGTTGATGAGCTTATCGAGGAATTCATACATCCTCTGGCTCCTGAGCGTCACCTTGCATCCTATTGCCATGCCTTGTCTGAGCTTAAAACCGGCGACGGACCGCTTCGCTTTGATGACGACCGGTTTCTGTCCCGTGATGAGCGACAGTTCGGTAACGGCCTCGTCGAGGGCCTTGGGGTTCTCGACGGCGTCGCCGACACCCATGTTGACGACAATCTTCTCTATCTTCGGTGCCTGCATCGGCGTGGAATAATCGAACTTCTCCACGAGCGACGGGCGTATCTCTTCGCTGTAACGCTTCTGAAGACGGTTCATCACGTGGTGCCTCCTCTCTCACTCATTAGTCCAGGACCTCCCCGGTTTTCTTCGAGAACCGGACCTTGCGGGTGGTCTCCTGGTTCTTGGACTTCTCGGTGACGGTCTTGTATCCGACACGCGTCGGCGTCTTCTTGTCGACGAGCAGGACGTTCGACGCGTCGATGGGCGCTTCGTATTCTAGAATGCCGCCATCGGGATTGGCCTGGTCCGGTTTTGCGTGGCGCTTGATGACGTTGATGTCTTCGACGAGCACGCGGTTCTGCCTGGGATAGGTCTTGATGACGTTGCCTTCCTTGCCCTTGTCCTCGCCGGCGATGACGCGTACGGTGTCACCTTTTTTGATCTTCATGTGACTTTCCTCCTACTTTAAAGTACTTCCGGTGCGAGGGAGATGATTTTGGCATAGCCTTCCTCGCGGAGCTCGCGGGCGACCGGGCCGAAGATCCGGGTCCCCTGCGGCGATTTGTCCTCACGCACGATGACCGCCGCGTTATCGTCGAAACGGATGTATGAGCCGTCCTTGCGACGCACGCTTCGTTTCGTACGGACGATTACGGCTTTCACGATGTCGCCTTTCTTGACCGTTCCACCGGGTATGGCGTGACGGACGCTGGCCGTGATGACATCGCCGATCGATGCATATCGTCTCCCCGTACCCCCGAGAACCTTGATAGTCTGGATCTCGCGGGCCCCGGAGTTATCTGCGATCTTGAGTCTTGATTCTTGTTGAATCATCGCTAGAACCTCCTTCTAAGCTCTACTAGATCTGTTCCTTGCGCTCGACGATCTCAAGCAGACGGAATTTCTTCCGCTTGGAGAGCGGCCGGGTCTCCATGATGGTGACCGTGTCGCCCACTCGCGCCTGGTTGTCTTCATCGTGAGCCGCGAACTTCTTTGAACGACGGATACGCTTGCCGTACTTGGAGTGTCGTGCCTGATACTCGACCAGTACGGAGATGGTTTTATCTGCAGCGGTGGACACGACGGTGCCATTCAGCACCCTGCGTTTGTTTCGTTCCATCGGAATTCTCCTCTCGTCCTATTTGGCCTGGCGCTCGTTGAGCACGGTTTTCATGCGCGCGATGGCCTTTTTAACCTTTTTGATGCGGGCCGTGTTCTCAAGCTGCCCGGTGGCTTGCTGAAATCGAAGGTCGAACAGTTCTTTCTTGTACGAGGCGATCTCCTTGTGAATCTTTTCAGTGTCCCACTCGCGGATTTCATTAGCTTTCACTGAAATCACCACTTTCCTGCTTGATCACTTTCGTCTTCACGGGGAGTTTGTGCGAAGCAAGACGAAGCGCTTCGTTCGCAACCTCCTCGCTGACACCGCCGACTTCGAGGATGACAGTGCCTCGCTTGGCGACGGCCACGAATCCTTCCGGAGCGCCCTTCCCTGAGCCCATGCGGACCTCGAGCGGTTTCGACGTCTTCGGATGGTGGGGGAAGATGCGGATCCAGAGCTTTCCCTGCCGTTTCATGTAACGGTTGACGGCGATACGGGCGGCCTCGATCTGGCGGTTGGTGATCCAGGCGCCTTCAAGGGCCTGCAGGCCGAACTCGCCGAAGGCGACACTTGTGCCGCGATTCGCCCTTCCTTCGTAGGATACACGATGAGGGCGTCTGTATTTCGTACGTTTAGGCATCAACATAATCAATTAGCCCCCTTCTTCTTGGGCAGCACTTCACCCTTGTAGATCCAGACCTTCACGCCCAGCTTGCCATAAGTCGTGTGGGCTTCGGTCATGGAGTAATCGATATCGGCGCGCAGCGTATGCAAGGGGACGTTCCCTTCGCTGTAGCCTTCATTGCGGGCGATTTCGGCGCCGCCGAGACGTCCCGAGACAAGGGTGCGTGTACCTCTCGCACCCGAACGCATTGCGCGCTGGATCGCCATCTTCTGCACACGTCGGAAAGAAGCGCGGTTTTCCAGCTGGCGCGAGATACTCTCGGCGACAAGCTTGGCGTCAAGCTCCGGTTTCTTGATCTCGACAACGTTCAGGATGATGTTCTTGTCGGTCAGTTCCTGGAGTTTCGAGACAACCTGCTTCTTGACCGACCCTTCGCGACCGATGACCATGCCGGGCTTCGCGGTGTGGACGGTGATGACGATTCTATTCTTCAGGCGTTCGATTTCGATCTTTGATACAGATGCATGTTCGTATAGCTCCTCGAGGAGTTCACGGATCTGGATATCCTCGTGGAGAAGGTCAGCGACATCGTTCCTGTTCGCATACCAACGAGAATCCCAATCGCGGATGATGCCGACCCTGAGTCCTATCGGATTGACTTTCTGTCCCATTGTAAGATTCCCTCCTTACTCTTTCTCGGCCACGACGATGGTCGTGTGGCTGGTCCGTTTCATGATGGGTGTCGCGCTGCCTTGTGCCCGGGGCCGGATCCGTTTGAGTGTCGGCCCCTCGCCGACGTAGGCTTCTTTGACGAAAAGCGTGTCGGTATCGAGGCTGTAGTTATGTTCGGCGTTCGCGACGGCTGACTTGAGGACCTTCTCGACCATCGGTGCGGCCGCTTTCGGGGTATGCTGTAATATCGCAAAGGCTTCGGAAACGTCCTTGCCTCGGATCAGGTCGATGACGAGCTTGACCTTGCGGGAAGAGATGCGGGCAGTTTTTGCCTGAGCTCTAGCTTCCATGATATCCTCCTCTAACTCCTTTTGGCTTTCTTGTCGGTTTCATGTCCGCGGAATGTCCTTGTAGGAGCGAACTCTCCGAGTTTGTGGCCGACCATGTCCTCGGTGATGTAGACGGGGACATGCTCCCTGCCGTTGTAAACGGCAATGGTGTGCCCGACGAACTGAGGAAAGATCGTCGAACGCCTGGACCACGTCTGGATGACTTTCTTTTTATTGGCTTTGTTCAAATCTTCGATTTTCTTCATCAGATGCTGGTCGCAAAATGGACCTTTCTTGATAGAGCGTGCCATAAACGAGCTCCTCCTTTCCTACTTCTTCTTGGTCTTGCGCCCTCTGACAATCAGGCGCGAGCTGGCTTTTTTGCTGCGACGGGTCTTCTTGCCGACGGTCTTCTTGCCCCAGGGTGAGAGCGGGCTTTCCAGACCGATGGGCTGACGGCCTTCACCGCCGCCATGCGGGTGGTCCGTGGGATTCATGACCGAGCCTCGGACCGTCGGACGGATGCCGCGCTTGCGGTTGCGGCCGGCCTTGCCGATGTTGACAAGCTCGTGCATTTCGTTACCGACCTCACCAACGGTGGCGCGGCAGGTGCCGAGAATCTTGCGCACCTCGCCGGAAGGCATCTTGACCAGGACGTATTTTCCTTCGCGGCCGATGATCTGCGCGCGAGCGCCGGCGGAGCGGACTAGCTGACCGCCCTTCCCGGGCGAGAGCTCGATGTTGTGGATGATGGTGCCCACGGGTATCAGTCGCAGCTGCTTGGCGTTCCCTGTCCGGATGTCGACATGATCGCCGGATTCGATTGTCGCACCCACCTGTAGTTTCTTGGGGGCGAGGATGTAGCGCTTCTCGCCGTCAAGATAGTTGATGAGGGCGATGTTGGCGCTGCGGTTCGGATCGTATTCAATGGTCGCGACACGTCCGGGCACACCGTCTTTATCACGTTTGAAGTCGATGAGGCGGTATTTCTGCTTCACGCCGCCGCCCTGGTGGCGGACTGTGATGCGGCCGTGGTTGTTTCTTCCGGCGCGCTTGCGACGCGTGACAAGCAAGGATTTTTCGGGTTTGTCCGTCGTGACTTCCGAAAAGTCCAGACCCGTCATATGCCGCTGACCGTTCGTGTTCGGCTTGTATTTCTTGAGAGCCATGGCGTTAACCTCCTTTTACGCTGCTTACGATGAGAAAATTTCGATGTTGTCGCCCTCTTTGAGGGTGACAACCGCTTTGCGCATGCCGCTGACGAAACCTTCATAGCGGCCCACACGTTTCTTCTTGGGTTTCTGGTTGAGTACGTTCACGTCTTCGACTGTTACATCGAAAAGCTCTTCGATTGCTTTCTTGATCTGTATCTTGTTGGCCCTTTTGTCAACGGCGAAGGTATATTGGTTCTGCTTCTCGACGAGCTCCATGCTCTTTTCTGTGATGATCGGGCGTTTGACGATTTCCGATGCGAGCATTATCCAAGCACCTCCTCAAGAGCTTTAACGGCACTCTGGGTCGTGAGAAGCGCATCGCTACCGACAATGTCGTAGACCGTCAGCTCATCAACAGTCACAACGCGTGCCTTTGACAGATTCGTGGCCGAACGTTCAATTGCGTAATCATCCTCGGCGATGACGATGAGGACGCGTTTTTCAAGAGAAAGCTGTTCGAGCATCTCGACCATCGCTTTGGTCTTCGGCGCGTCGAACGTCAATTCATCGAGTACATAGAGAGCTTGATCCTGCAGTTTGTCGGACAGTGCGGAACGGAGTGCGAGGTTCCGCACCTTGCGGTTCATTTTCAGGCGATAGTTCCTCGGGGTGGGGCCGAACACCGTGCCGCCGCCTTTCCAGTGTGGCGCGCGGATCGAACCCTGTCTGGCGCGTCCGGTTCCTTTCTGGCGCCATGGCTTGCGGCCGCCGCCCCGGACTTCGCCACGGGTCTTGGTTTTATGGGTGCCCTGACGCGCCGCGGCCCGTTGGGCCTTCACGACATCATGGAGCACCTGCTGGTTGGGTTCGATGCCGAACACGCGGTCCATCAACTCGAGCGTGCCTACATCTTCCCCTTGCTGATTCAGTAATGTCACTTTGGGCATCGTTGTTCCTCCTTCCAGTACTATTCAGAAGACTCTTGCGGTTCTTCGGCGGCCGTTTCAGAAGCAGGCTGCCGGACATAACGACTCGGATCGAGCGGTTCGACGGGGTCTTCCTTGACCGTGCGCCGGACCATGACGAGACTCTTCTTGGGTCCCGGAACGTTCCCTTTGATGAGCAATAGGTTCCGTTCTTCGTCGACCTTGACGATTTCCAGATTCTGGATGGTGATGGTTTCATGTCCCATGTGTCCCGGTAGCTTCATGCCGGGCATGACACGATTCGGGTTGATGGTTCCGGTCGCGCCGGGTTCGCGGTAGCTGTGCGAGCCATGCGTCTTGGGACCGGTGGATTGATTATGTCTTTTAATGTTGCCTTGGAAGCCCTTGCCCTTGGAGGTCCCCGTTACATCGACGTGTTCGCGGTTCTCGAAGATGTTGACGCGGATTTCCTGGCCGACCTCGAAATTGCTCAGCTCCTTGCCGGCAATTTCCTTGACGTAGCGCTTAGGGCTGGTGTCCGCCTTGCGGACATGTCCGAGTTCGGGGCGGTTCGCGAGTCGCTCCGGTTTATCTTTGTAACCGAGCTGTACAGCTTCGTAACCGTCGTTCTCCTCGGTCTTTTTCTGCAACACAACGTTGGGTTCGCATTGAACCACGGTGACAGGGACGAGTTGTCCTTCCTCGTCAAAAACCTGGGTCATCCCAAGTTTGGTTCCTAAGATACCTTTGGCCATGAGTGCACCTCCTATCGGTTATTTAAGAATGATGTCCACACCGGACGGCAGGTCCAGGTGCATGAGACTGTCAATTGTCTGCGGGTTGGGGTCTACGATGTCGATAAGCCGCTTGTGGGTACGGCGCTCGAACTGCTCTCGCGACTTCTTGTTGACGTGCACGCTCCTGAGGATCGTGAACACCTCTTTTTCAGTCGGCAGGGGAATCGGTCCAGAGACGGACGAGCCGGTTTTCTTGACCGTATCTACGATTTTTTTCGCCGATTGATCGAGCAGCCTGTGGTCATAAGACTTCAAGCGGATGCGGATGTTTTGGTTTGCCACCCTGTTGTCCTCCTTTCGCCTACTTTCGGGGAATAGACTTGCTCCACGGAAATTTCCTTGACACACCAAGACAACGCCTTTCCGTGTGTCAACAACCTCCCGCTTCACAGCCGGACTTTTCTACAAAGTCTCTAACAGGTTATCAAAGATAGCCGGGTTTTGCAAGCCTAATCTTGCTTTTTTTCCTGCAGCTGCATGCGCAGCACACGTCGGTCGTAATCGATAAGGCCTTCGCGGCGCATCCTGTTCAGCTCCCTTGAAAGTGAGGGCCGCCGGACGTTCAACCGCTCGGCGAGCCTGTCGATGCCACCGTGCTCATAAACCGCCTCCCCCGTGCGCGCGTGTGCGGACTCTAGAAGGAAGCGAAGCTTGGCTTCAATCGTGGGTTGTTTGAGGAGCTTGTTTTCAAAATTGAATCGCAGGGCTTTATCCCCGAGGTTTTCGAGGTAATACGAACGGAATGCATGCGATTCAGCCAGCAAGGCTTCTAAGTTCTTCCGGTCAATGAAGATGACTTGCGCATCGGTTCTGGTAATCAAATCTCCAGGATAATAAGGCGTCGAGGAGAAAATGAGAAAGTCCCCATAGAACGATCCTTCCTCAACGCTGCCAAGAATCAAACGGTCGCCATTTATGGTATGGTGGACCAGTTCGACCTCACCTTTTATTAACATGCCGACGCTATCACATCCGTCCCCTTCTCTGTGTATGGTATAGCCCGCTGGATAAGCGCAGGAAAATCCCAGGCGATTCTTCAGTACTTCCTCGAATGGATAGGAAACCATTTTACTCACCACCGTAACTTATGTTACATACGCATGTGACGCCTTTACTTTATCATAATTTCCGGAGGTGGTCACGAAAATGAAATCACTGTTTACCGTACTTGCTATTTTTACCCTGTCGTTGACAATCGCCGCTTGCGGTGAAGATGAAGAAACCATCAGCATCATGGCGCCGAGCGGTTCTCCCAGTCTCTCCCAGACGTACTTCGAACATGAACGCCCCGACGTACCTGGGATCGATTACGAGATTGATATTGTCGCCGGTGCTGAACCGCTAGGGGCGGCGTTCGGCAGCGAAAGCCATGACATAATCTTCGCTCCCACAAACCTCGGGGCCCGATTAGCGGGCTCGAACAATTCACCTTATCAGCTGGGGGCGGTCATCACCTGGGGCAATCTCTACTTAGCATCCGGGCGCCCGCTTGACTCACTTGCCGATCTGGATGGAGAAGAAATTCGTCTCTTTGGCGAGAATGCGACGCCGGACATCGTTACCCGGAGTCTTCTCGCGCACTATGACTATGATGATGACCCGGATATTTCCTATGTTGACGCCGTCGACACGTCTCTGGCCGAACTCCGTACAGACCCCGATTCCATCGGTCTTTTGGCGGAACCGGCCTTGAGCGTTGGCCAGGACGATTTTGATGAATTGCACATTCTCGACCTGCAGGAAGTCTGGGCGGAGGTTTTTGAAACCGATGGCTATCCTCAGGCCGGCATCTTTATCAAAGAAAGCGTTGACGAAGAGGTCGCCTTGGATTTTCTCGAACATTTTGAAATAAGCGCTGAAATGGCCCGTGACGAACCCGGACTTGTTGCTGAATATGCAGAAAACCTGGACTATGATTATCCTCGCGAAGTACTAGAACAGGCCATTCCTAGAAGCAATATCCACTACATGGATGCCCTTGAATCCAGAGAAGATCTCGAGACGTTTTTTGAAAGGATTCTGGACCTCAATCCAGAGCTCATCGGCGGTACTTTGCCCGACGATGATTTCTATTTCGACCCACAGGATTGAAGAACCATGCGACGCGCCTCGCTTTATGCAACTACCCTTCTCGTCGTCCTTCTGATCTGGCAGTTACAGGCCATGCGCATCGGCAAGCCCGACTTCTTCCCCTTCCCGATTGACGTAGCTGGAACGCTTGTCGAGCTGCTCACCCAGGTGGGAACCTATGAAATCATCCTGCACTCTTTCGGCCGCCTAGTCATTTCCATCGCGGCAGCCACCGGCGTGGGCGTCGTGATTGGTATCGTCGCTGGTTTCAACGATACATTCGCGACGCTCATGCGACCAATCGTCACCAGCCTTCGGACACTGCCCGTGGCTTCGCTGATCGTGATTATCCTGATTATCTACGGTCATGCCCGTTCGCTCTATGTCATCACATTTTTGATGATCTTTCCGATTGTGTTCGAAGCATCGAAGCAAGGGGTGCTGAACGTCGAGACATCCATCCGTCGAGCCCTGGCGATGGAAGCCGTGCAACCCTACAAGAAATTGTTCATGGTACACCTGCCGCTGGCCTTCCCTTATATCAAGACCGGTTTCCTGCAAAGCATCGGACTCGGGTTCAAAGTACTGGTGATGGCCGAATTTATCGCACAATCCCCCATCAGCATCGGAAATGCACTGTATAGAGGGCGGATCAACTTCCAATACGACCACGTCTTCGCCTGGACCATCATCCTCATCGTACTCGTCACGCTTGTTGAAGCCGGAATCAACCAATTGCGGTCCGAACCGCATTAAAAAGCACCGTGAGGGCGCCCTTACCCGCCACGGTGCTTTTTTTTCCTGTTTTCCCGCACAAAGGGGATAATAGGGTGAGGCGCCCCGCTCTTCCCCGCTATGAACTCACGGAACGTCACCCACGTATCGACGGCATTGACCAGGATGCTCTCAAGATAAGCCGGCGGCCGGATATTGAGAGGGAACATATGGGTCGCGATGATATCCCGCTCCATATCGTTCAATTCAAAAAAGAATTCGGCGTTCAGCAAGGCTTCGTCCGCATGGGTGAAGCCATGTTTTTTCAGCAGAGGTTTGGGGTTCCGCCGACCCTCCACATGCCAGTCGTAGAGAAAGAAATCATGCAGCAATCCTCCCCGGATGACCGCTTTTTGTGAGAGGCCAAGGGTCTTGGCGATGCGCCAGGCAAGAAAAGCGACCACTAAAGAATGATCGTAGATAGTCAGGGACTGATGGTGATAATACTGTTGCTGCCAGTCGTAGACAGGATGCTCGAGCACCTCCTCGGATAGTGCGAGGAAACGCTCAGCTTCTGTTTTCTTCATTGTTACCATCCGCCTCCTCGTCTTCTACAACATCCGTTTTGATCTTCACATCCGGGAATACACGCGAGAGACGATTGCCAAGCAGCTTTGTGAAGGTCGAGTGCAAGCCCTCGAATTCCTCTGCGGCTCTGCCTCGGAGGCTATCGGCATTTCTGCGCAACCGGTCGAAACGCTTTTTGAGAATCTGGATACGTTCACTCCCGGAGAGGCTCTCAAGGAAGATGCGCACGTGGGAACGGAAGGCCTGAAACCGGCTGTCGTGCTGACCTTCTCGAGTCTCTGCCAGTTCCTGAAGACGTGCAGCGCGTTCTCGAACCTCCCGGACGAAAGCTTTGAAATTGAATAGGTCGACGACGGTGGTGACGGTGTCGGCAAGCAGCAACAGCAACAAAACAACCGTCAACGCTACGGCCCAGGTGCCCTCGAGTGCATCCAAAACGGGTATGAGATAATGAACGTGAAAGCCCAGGAACACCAAGGTTCCAAGCACGCCCCAGATCAGAGAGAATTTCAGGGAGATATAACCCCGGAAATTGAATCGGTTGGCGGAGTAATCCCACCAGCGTGCTTCAAAGATATTGAACAGCAACGCTCCTCCGATCAGTTCCAGCAGGCTCGACAGGACGATGACAGTAATGAAAACAAGCAGTACTTCCGTGACAGCAAGTCCTTGGTAGCTGTCATTGAAAGAAAACATCAAAAGATGCAGCGCGGTCATGCTGAAACCATATATCGGTACGAACGGTCCGCTCAGGAAGCCTCGGTTGACAAGCTTTCCGTTTTTCTTATATGCATAAGCGACTTCGAGAAGCCATCCGAGGAACGAATAGACGAAAAAATACAGGATGTATATCATCTCATCCCTCCGTGTAGGGTTCTTTTTTCCATTATACCGTCAAATCGCCGAAGGGACAAATGAAAAGGCGCATCGTCATACGCCTCATTCATCTTCGATTCGTTTGTCGCTCATCGTTGCCAGCATCACAGCCTTGATGGTATGCAGGCGGTTCTCGGCCTCCTCGAACACTTTGCTACAGGGGGATTCGATGACCGCATCGGTAACTTCCATCTCGCCGTCTTTGACTCGGGGATATTCCTCTCCAAACAATGAGGCGATCTGGGCGCCTACGTCCGTATCCTTGCCATGGAAGGAAGGCAGGCAATGCATGAAGATGGCATCGCTTGATGCATTCGCCATCAGTTCGCTGTCGACTTGGTATTCAGACAAGGCGGAAATCCGTTCGCGCCAGACCTCCTCCGGCTCTCCCATGGAGACCCAGACATCGGTGTAGATGACGTCGGCGTCCCGTGTGCCTTGCCATTTGTCCTCGTGAAGTTCCACTGAACCTCCGGACGATTCTGCGAGCTGACGGGCCTGCTTGATTAGATCGTCCTCCGGCCATAGCGTCCTGGGCGCAACGGAGCGAAAATGCATACCCATCCTGGCCGCGCCGACCATCAGACTGTTGCCCATGTTGTTGCGCGCATCACCAACATAGGCCAGCGTTCTACCTTTAAGAGAACCGAAGGTCTCCTCGATGGTAAGGAAATCCGCAAGCACCTGCGTAGGATGGAAGCGGTCGGTCAAACCGTTCCAGACCGGCACGCCGGCATGCTCGGCAAGGCCTTCAACATCTTCGTGGCGATGTCCGCGGAACTGGATGCCATCATACATCCTACCCAGAACGCGGGCTGTATCCTTAATGGATTCCTTCTTGCCCATCTGTGATCCGCTCGGTCCGAGATACGTCGCCCCCATGCCCAGATCGTACGCCGCGACTTCAAAGGCACAGCGTGTCCGTGTGGAATCCTTCTGAAACAGCAACGCAACATTCCGACCTTGGAGAAAGGCATGACGCTCGCCTTTTCTTTTCAGTTTCTTCAATCGCTTCGAGAGGTTGAGAAGCTCCTGGATTTCTTCTTGTTCATAATCTAGCAAAGTAACGAAATGTCTGTTTTTCATGTTTTGTCCTCCTCAGTATTCAACGGTTTCCTGCTCAAGGGCATGCTCATGCAACGAGGACCGCCACGACCGCGGGAAAGCTCGCTTGAAGGAATCTCGATGACGTCGACGCCTTTCTCCCTGAGCAGCTGGTTGGTGACATGATTGCGAGAATACGTAATGACTCTGCCCGGCGCTACAGCCAGGGTGTTCGCTCCGTCGCTCCATTGTTCGCGTTCGCTGGAGACGACATCCCATCCGCCGCAAGGGATGATTTCCACATCACGCTGTAGATGTTTGCTCAGTGCTGCTTGCAGGGAAACCTCCATGCGCTTGACGGAGACATCTTTTCCAGAAGCGCGCAGTTCGAAGATAGACAACGCATCAAGAATCTCCGGGTGGGCCACGAACAAGCCGGCGTCCACCTGTGTGAGGACGGTATCAAGATGCATGAAAGCCCGTGTCTTGGGAATATTGATCGCCAGCAATGTCTCGAAGCTCTCGTGGTTATTGAAGAGATTCGCCGTCAGTTTCTCAACAGCATAGGGGTCCGTCCGCGCACTGATGCCGATTGCAACCGTCCGTTCATCAAGGACAAGGATGTCCCCGCCCTCAAGGGACTCGTCTTCGTGTTTCGAATAATACTGCGGAAACTTCGTCTTCTTGAAGGTCGGATGGTAACGAAGTGCGTATTCAGCGAAAAGGGTCTCCCGGTTCCGGATAGCCGTCTTCATGCGATGCAGGGAGGCCCCGCGGCCAATCGTCGCGAACGGATCGCGCTGAAAGAGCATGTTGGGCATCGGATCGGTATGGAAAGGGTATTCCGATTCCAGATAGTCAACGATAGTGTGTTGATCATAGGCGGGAACGTCATGGGTTCGGATGCCTTCGATCATGGTCTCGACCATTCTCTGATTCGATAGGCCTTGCAAATAACGCTCGATGCTGGTTCGCAATCGTTTCGACTTGACGTCCGCTTCATCAAGGAACCGCTTGATGAAGGTCGGCACGACCTCGGGATTCGCTTCAAGCGCCTCTGCAGCCAGGTCGGTGATGTAGAAGACTTCCACGCCCGAGGCTTGCAGAGCCTCCACAAAGGCCATATGTTCTTTTTGGGCAACGTCTAGAAAAGGGATGTCATCGAACAGCAGCCGATGGAGCGTCGAGGGCGTCAGATTCTCGAGTTCTCTCCCGGGGCGGTGCAGAAGGACGCGCTCGAGTTTTCCTATTTCCGAATATACATTCAGCATGTCATTCACTTCCTGTTCTCTCATAATAGATTCGGGGGACGCGGGAGGATATCTGCGTGAATACTTCATAGTTGATAGTCCTCAGACGATCGGCGACTTCGTCGATGTGGAGATGCTCGCCGATCAGCTCGACCTCATCCCCGAGGCGGTCCCAATCCTCGAGGCGAATGAACATCTGGTCCATGCAGATTCTTCCCACGATTCGTCGGCGCCCGCCGTTGACAAACACATCGCCGCCTTGGTTCTGACGAATGAATCCGTCGGCATAGCCAATGGGAAGGATGCCGATCCGTTCTTCGTCCCTGGCTTCGTAAGTGATACCGTAGCCGATTTTTTCCTGTTTTTTGAGATGTTTGACTTCGACAATCCGTGACTTCAGTACATAAGTGGTCTGTAGGCGTTCCTTCCAGTCGGATTCCAGCGACGTCCCGTACAATCCGATGCCGATGCGTGCGTGTGTCGTGTCGCGAAATCCCGATTCGTGCTTCATCGCCGCTGAGGTGTTCGACACGTGGACCATCGAAGGAAGCGCGGGGAGCGCCTCAAGGAAACGCTCAAATCTGGACCATTGCCAATCCACATAGGGTTTATCGCTGTCCGCGGTCGCGAAATGAGTGAAAACCCCTTCAACGGATATTTGGGGGTCCAGTGTCAATTGCTGATAAGCAGCGACGGCTTCAGAAATCTGTTTGAAACCCAGTCGGTTCATCCCCGTATCCAGTTTCAAGTGGACCCGGAGTGAGTGTTCGCTTTGCATGAGGGCCTTTAGAACCCCGGGCTGTGACACCGTCAGCTCGATGTCATAATTCGCATAAGCGGGAAAATCAGCGGGGTCTGGAACCCCCATGACATGGACACTCACGTCGGGAAATGCCCGCTTAATCTCTAAAGCTTCTTCAAGAATCGCAACAGCAAAACGCTTGATGCCGCGACGACGCAGATGCCCCACGACCCGCACGGCTCCATGACCGTAGGCGTCGGCCTTGACCACCGGAACCACTTTTGTAGGGGCGATGTGATCCTGCAGGGTGCGAAAGTTCGCATAGATGTTGTCCAGGAGGATCTCTAACCACGTATGACGATAACGTTCAGACATACGCTTTCACCACATAGTCCGATGTCATCAAACTCAACAATCCTCCATAGGTAGGCTTGAAGCTGACGACTGAACCGACACGCAGGTTTTTCATGCGGCTGACATCGGCGATTAGGTGGTCGCTGCTGCTGCCGAGAAGGTCTAGATCATCAATGGGTTGCAGATCGCCGGGAACCACATCCTGTTCACCGATACCAAGAATCGCTCGGCGCATGATTCCCTTATCTATGAACTTCGGTTTCCGGCCAAAGGCGTCCATGCCGATCTTTCCTTCAGGGAGCGACGGCTTATCCTTGATTTCAATGACGTCCGCCTCAAGAACAAAAACATCGTCGTGGAACCCGGTAAGGATTTCACCGTAGGCCGTTTCCCGACCCAGAGCTAAAGCCTCCCCGATGCGGAGGTTGTCAAAGCTGCCGATGGAGCGTTCCTGCATGAGCAGATGCAGGTGGGACGAATTCCCCCCCGAGACGACAGCCAGTTTCCTCCCGAGAGTTGTTTCAATATCGTCTTTGATTCGATCGAGTCTCCCGAGAGTCTCCCGGGTGGGGAGCACCCCGCCATAGCAAGTCAGGTTCGTTCCGATGCCCTCGAATCGGATGTGTTGCATCGCGTCTATCTCCTTCGCCAGGGAAGGGACATCTTCCTGATAGTATACGCCTTCGCGAAGGTCGCCGATATCCACCATCAGGATCACGCCGTGGGTGATTCCCAGCTTTTCGGCGGCCGCATCCAGCCGGTGGATGGTCTCGACCTCGGAATTCAGCGAGATATCCGCGGCTTCCACAACGGCGTCCGCCGCATGCACGGAAGGCAGCCTGAGCAGGACCTTCGGCAGGTCGGTCTGCATCTTCTGAAGATTCTCGACCCTGGAATCGGCGATAAATCCGGGAGCTTCCTCGTTGATGATTTCGACAAGCGGTTCCGCTGCCCGGAAGACTTTCGTTACGGCCATGAAAGACAAGCCGGCCGGATCACACAGGTCTTTCAGTTTCTGAAGGTTATGACGGTACTTTTCTTTATCGACAATCAGCCGTGGGTACACGTCAATCACCTGCCTTCAAGCTACCCAGTATCGCCGAGAGCGCACGTTTTGGGTGCCGGCGTGAAAGCGCGCCGATACTGGCCATGATATAGTCGTGATCTTTGTAGAGAAGGAGAGACCCTTCCGGAATCAGCTTATTGCGTCTTTCCTTGAAATACTCGTGGACGATTGCGGCCGTGTCGGACAAATTGACTAAAGCTCCGCCCGTCATCACGACCGCCCCCACGCGGGTCAAATCCCGGCCATCCGGGACCACCTTGCGGCCGCTGGAGGTAAAGACACGTCTGCGGTCGCCGATGTGGCGGTCAAGCGCTTCATGGACAGCGAGGCGAGTCAGTTCATAAATAAAGCTCCGCTCACGTGCGTCCCGCGGAATCTGAGGGGTAGTAGCAGCCAGCGTCTCGAGTTCCGACGCATCGACGCCGATGCGTTCCGCAAGGCGTTGTTCATCTGAGAGGGACAGGATGTTCCCGCGATTGCTGTAAACGCCGAGATCCCCCTCTACCGTACGTTTCGCCAGTGGCTCCCCCTCAAGATAGGACGCGAATTCTTCACTCGGTTCGGTAATGCTATGTACGTCGGTCGTCGCCCCGCCGACATCCAGGACCACAAGATTCCCCAACTCTGCATGCAGTAATTCCGTGGCATCCATGACCGCACCAGGTGTCGGCAATATATCATGTGTGACCCGGTCACGGACATGACGCATCCCTTTCGCCTCGACGATATGGTCCTCAAACACCTCATAGATGCGTTCGCGGACCGGTGTAATGTTCAAATCATCCACACGTGGGTAGACATTCTCGACAATAGACAGATAAGCACCTTGTTCGTGTTTCTTGGCGAATTTTTCAATACGATAATGGTTTTCGACATTGCCTGCATAGATTAACGGAACAGAAAGCCTCAAGTCCATGACCCGCTTCAAGTTGTCGAAGGCGACACGTTTCTCTCCGTAGTCAGTGCCGCCAGCAAGCAGCACGATGTTCGGACGCAGATCTTTTATCTGCTCGAGCTCATCCGCCTCCAGATCGCCAGCCGTGATGAGATGGATATTGGCCCCGGCGTTCGATGCCGCTTCCCGGGCAGCCTTAACGGTCATGTCGTAGACCAGACCATGGACACTCATTCGAAGGCCGCCTGCCGCACTCGAGGTCGCCAGCATCTCCTTCACGTCTTCAAGCGGATAACCGGTGGTTTCGTTTAGATTCTTGATGGCTTGGTCCAGGCCATGACGGACATCGCTCTCGACACTCGTCAGCGCGACGCCGCGGCCGAGGAAGTCGCCGCCTGAGGAGAAAGCGTTGACAATTGTTGTTGTCGATCCGATTTCAGCGACTAGAATCTCAATCGTCTTCATCGTCTTGCTGATTCGCTTTCTGCGTGCGGACCAGGAAGCTGGCTACCTGATGGCCGTTGGACCCCCGGCCGAAACCTTGGTCCATGTTGTTCTTTCTGGCCAGCTCAGGCGTGATCTGCGTGCCGCCGGCAATCAGGGTCAGCCGGTCCCGCACACCTTTTTCGACCGCATAGTCGTGAAGTTTCTGCATGTTCTTGAAATGCACGTTGTCATGGGAGATGATTGTCGACATCAGCACAGCATCAGCATCCATTTCGATGGCGGCGTCGATGAACTTCTCAATCGGCACGCTGGTGCCGAGATACGTATAGCCGATGCCATACTTCTCGATCCCGCCATGCTTGATATCCAGCACTTCCCGGATGCCGACGCTGTGTTCGTCATCGCCACCAGTCCCAGCCACCACATGCATCGGATGCCGCTTGACGTAATCAAAAATCTCTTCTTCGTCGATAGTGTCCAGCTCTTCGGGGATGGTCAGTGTCTCGGTGTCGATAGCAAAAGGCACCCTGCCTTTGATCTGGACTCTTGTTCCTTCGCTCGGATGGAGAACCTCGGAATGAATAGCTTCGACATCCTCCAAGTTCAACTTCTCGCCGGTCTTGATAGCGGCCTCGATCGCAACCTTTCGTTCAGCAGGAAAGAAGAGGTCCATGGTGACCACGCCGTCGGCTAACCATTCGACCTCGGGCTTCAGCCACCTCGAGTCGCGATATGGTTCGGTCTCCTCAAGCCGAAGATGGACATTGTCGTTCTCATCAAGTTCGTCGATGTATTGAATCTTATCCGGTTGTTCAAGCGTGGAGCCATTAATCAATCTTGAGGGGTCATCCGTCGCCGAGGGGTCGTATTGGGATACGTTGTTGTATCCGAAGTGAGCCGTCACCGGCGCCATATAATTGGAATCGCGCTCGACAACTGTACCAGCGCCGATACCGCCTTCGACTGCGCGTCTGATGCCATCCGCATTACGCTGCGGGTATTCGCCGCTGTCTACGAACATGCCGGCCTCGACCGCCTTGAAGTATCCACCCATCTCGAGAATCTCCTCCATCATCAAGACGGCGCGCTCCTGAATCTCACGCTTCTTCTCGACTATGTAGCCCTCGTCCTTGATTCCGACCATGGAAAGCAGATCGTCCATGCCGACCAAGGCCTGCTTTGTCGTATCGAGGGCTTCAATGTTATAGACGTGCCACGGCACGTTCCGTCCTTCATCCGGTGTGATGGTACTTTGAATATCAGCGGAGGTCAGACGCGAGATCAGAAGGTTCAGCACATGTGTGACCGTGGCCTCCCGGGTTGATGAATCCATATACTTGGTGTTCATCTGTGCACGGATACGGTAACGGTCGAAAAATTCCCTAAGCGCCACAGCGTAAGGCAAATTGAGCTTCAGATCCGGTGAAGGTGGAGCTGCGGGCGGCACAGAGGAGAGACAGATATTCTCCGCCTTGATACCCGCGCGTTCGCTGTAGACCGAATTGATGGCGTGCTGGACCAGCAGTTCGGGCATGACCTTCCAGGCATCCCTCGCCGTGGCGTTCGCATTATGTGCGCCATCGATCTGGGCGATATCCCGATAAGCAATCAGGACTTTGCTTTCGGCTGCATCAACGAAACTCCGAACCATGTTAATGTTGCGATAGAGAACATTATACTGCGGATCCTGATGGGCGCCATTCACTCCTTCTTCAGCAAACAGCACGGCAATTTCAGGTCCCGCCACTCCCGACACGTACGAGTGGTAGTTGATGGGGCGACCGACTTCCTCTTCGATGTAATCGAGGGCCTTCCGCTGAGCACGGACTTGTTTTCTTGTAATGGGTATGCCCCCGACTCCCTGGGGCGTTCCTTCAATCAATCCATCGAAATGTGACTGACCAGCCGTGCGGATGACCATGATATGGTCCGCACCATGATAGGCGGCCATCCGCATCCTGCGGATGTCATCTTCAAAACGTCCCGAGGCGATCTCCGCCGTAATGACCGAATCCGGCTGGGGGTCGATGTTGTTCAAGAACGCAGCGCTTTGAAGCGGCACGCTGTTTTTCAGGGATTCGCTCACTTCTTTAAAATCGAAAGGTCCGATGCGCTGGGGATTCGGCTTCCGCCAGGTCCAGCCGTGTCTCTTGGGGCGATATTGTTCAAGGTTTTTCAGAATGGAATGGATATCCAGCTTCTGTTCGGGATTTAACATATCAGCCCAGAACCTCCTTCAGATAAGAGAGGTGTCGGCCTTTCGCAATCTCGAGTCCGCTTTCGCGTACATCTTGCTCAAAATCCCGAGCCACACGATAGACACAATGACCGGCCCCTTTGGCAAGCAGGTCGTTGTCTGCTAAGCGGTCGACGATGCCACTGGCCTCCGGACTGGAGAATCCCATTCTCAGAAGTACACTGCGCTCAATGGATTTGGACGTATGATTCCTTGCAAGATCAATCAACGGTTCAACCATTTTATCGGCCAGCTCAAAGAAATATGTCTTCAGTTCTTCATCACTCATGTTTTTCAGATGCTGGCGACGTTCCTTGAAATCGTCTCGACGCTCATTCATGTGCGCACCTCCTCAAGCAATCTTTCGAGTCGTTCATGCGAAAGGTTCAATTCCTCGGCGAGATAACCCAGGTCCGCATCCGTCAGTTCTGTATCCTTGAAGCGTTTCAGATAAGATCTGCGGACCCGGTCGAGATCGACTTCCTTGATGGATATGTGGGCCGCGCTTTTCGGCAGGACGATATTCTTTCCGGGGATCTCCTGCTCGGGGATGCCATGAAGAATATCGATACCATTGCGCTTCGCAAAGGAAAGTTGTGGTTGATGGTGTTTGCCCGCTCCCGTATATTCAGTTTCCTGGACAACGATGATTTCATCCTCGCGCATCGTCCGGGCCAGGCGAAAGGCTGCCGCTAAGCTGGTGTTCCCCGCCGGTCCGCGTTCAAGACCTTCTAGTACCGAGAGGGCTTCCGTGATGAAAAACACGCTGCCCTGGTTGACGGTGTAGTATCCATCCATGTAGCGAAGGGGCCGGGCAGCGCTTCTTGGGACATCGCTGCGGTCCGGGTTCACCGCGAAGGGAATGCCGAAACCTGTATGGCCGGTCGTGAAGGACTTGCGGTTAAAATCCGAGTCGCTAGCCATATGCAGTCCCTCGAGGTTCACCGAAGCACCATAGACCTTCGTATCCAGTGCTCCGGCCTTCTGAAGACCGCGGGCTGTCCCCGTAAGATTCCCGCCTCCGGCGTTTGTTGCAAGAACAACCTCGGGATATTTCCCGGTTTCCTTTTTCAAGGTGTCCGCAATTTCATAACCGAGCGTTTCAATGCCCATCACACCATAAGGCGAATAGAGTGACGCGTTGAAATACCCTGTTTTGTCCAATAGGTCGAGGAAGGTATAGAAAAGTTCGGGGCCGACGCTGAGCTGTATGACCTCAGCGCCGAATGCCTCGCATGCCCGGGCTTTTTCTAAAATTTCGGGCTGAGCGAGATTATTGGAGTCGAAACACTCCTGAACAACAATGCACTTGAGACCATGCTTCGCGGCCAGGGCGGCAACCGCTGCTCCATAGTTGCCGCTCGTCGCGGCAATGACGCCTTCGTACCCGAGCTGCTTGGCTTTGTGGATACTCATGGCCGCCCGCCTGGCTTTGAAGGACCCGCTCAGATTGACTGCTTCATCCTTTAAGAAGATGCGAGCACCATAGCCTCGGGCTGAAAACTTCCTTGCATATGCCGTGATGTTGTGCAGTTCAATTAATGGAGTACTGCCGACTTTGCTATCTTGTTGTATTTTCTGCACATCCTCAAACGAATAGCCGGTTGAAGCCATCATATTCTCGTAATCGAAACCGATCCCTTCGTGTTCATAGGTGTCATAATCCAGACCGACGGATGCTTTGATGATTTGGTTTTTGCGTCGCGTGAGATCGGCAATCGAATAACTCGTTTGCTTACTCATCGTCCTCACCCCACATCTCCTGCAGAATCGTCTTGCGCGAGAGCATCAGTTCATCGACATAATCTCCGAAATGATGCCGATACGGGGGACGAACCTCTTTGACAGTTCCGCGCACCCTGCGTCCGGTGGCGGTTTCAATATCCGCCGGTTCGTAGAGTTCGGCCTCTTCAAGCAGCCAACCTTTAATCCAGCATTTCAACGGTACCGATTGCGTGTCTTCTGGAACATGTTCAGAACGTTCACCCGGCTTCAAAATGTGCGTCCTGATGCGTACATACGTCCCTTTTGGTACGAGCATGTCATCATCCCTTTCTCACAATCTTGCCACACGTAATCATGATATCATAAAACCCCTTACATTGCATGAAGACAAGCGAAGATCCACAAAGAACAGCCCCCGTCTACAGGGGGCCGATCCTAATTCTTTCGTATATTCGGAGCAGTCGTGAATGCTCTTGGGACCGGAAGGTCAATCATTGTCTTGAGACCGGGTTCCGCTTCAAGCAGCAACGGCATTGCGTTGACACAAGTCGCAATCGTTCCCAGCCCGCCCTCAATTTCAGGGCGAATCGAGAGGTTCACTTCCGGTGTCCCCTTGATAAGGATATAATCTCCGGTGCTCGTTCCCTCTGCTTCGGGTTCAATCTGTTGTGGATGCCGCATATCGATGAAAACTTCATCACCAACATAGCCCTGTGCCTTCATATCGATACCGGCGACGTGTCCAGCTTTTGCCTCGCCGTAAGGGCTTTTCCGGTCAACACTCGTGACGATCGGCTCCATTTGCTGTTCAAACCGTGAAATCTCATACCCTAATGCCTTCGCAATCATATGCACGCTTTCCTTGAAGCCGACATGGCCGGCCAGCTCGCCTCGTGATTGACGTTCTCTGAATACCTCCAGGCTCAATCCGACTCCCTGTTCACGCATAACGGTCGGGCCGAATGGAGAAAGTGAATTTACACGTTCCACCTCGATCCGGTCAATGTCAATCACCGCACCGCTAAGTGCGATGGCTAGTAGGTCCATGACAAAGCCCGGGTTGATGCCCGTCCCCAGAACCCTCGCTCCATTCTCTTTCGCGAGCTGATCCATGGATTCAGCCAGAGCAGGTTCGTTAGCATAAGGATAGGCCATCTCTTCAGCCGTACTGATAACATCGATACCATTTTCCAATGCTTTTTTGACCTTGGGATATGAATCAGCTGTAAACGAATCGGTTGCATGAAACAAGACATCCGGCTCGGCAGCAAAGACACGCTCGATATCATCGGTAATCGTCACATCGGAAAACCGCCCGAACTCCTCCAGTTTCTTTCCAAGCAACTCTTCTGCGTTGTCACAGACACCGACAACCGTAACATTCCGCTTGTCATGTAACATTTTAGCAATCCCTCTACCCATGGCTCCAAAACCCCAAATACCTACTCTTACTGACATACTGCAACCCTCCTGAAAGTATTCTGCCAAATCCATCATATCACACGCTATCGTCCATAAAAAAAAAAGTGACAGAATTACGTCACTTTTGAGAATTCTTCAGCTGGTTCAAAATTGAAAGGTTAGCATCCAGCCAGTCCAGCTCTTCTAAATGATCAGCGGGAACCCATTTGAGTTGTCTATGGACAATCGGCTTGGGTTTATTGTGTATGCGACCGGTGTAAAACGTCAATCGAACACAGTAATCTCGATATCGATGCTGTTTCTCCTCCAGCTTTTTTAGTTCAAAGACTTTAGCCTGGATCTCTTCCTGCAATTCACGAATCAAGGCGTCTGTTTTACTTTCCCCTTTTTCCACCTTGCCCCCGGGAAATTCCCACTTATAAGGGTGTGTATCGTTAGCTGGGCGCTGGGCACAGAGATAGCGGTCTCTTGAATCGGTCAGGATTGCTACCACGACGTCGTGTATATCCATAATCAGGCGAGATATAATTTGGTTATGGACACATAACCGTTCTCAACAGCATAACGGTCACTGTCTTTGGGCAGGTCTTCAGCTAGACGCTTGCGTTTTTTTCGAAACCGATTTCCGACAATCTCCCCCTGATAAGAGTACTTAAGGTGGTAAAGGTTTGTATGTTTAAAACCTCTGAATTTTTTGCTTCGTTCAAGGGGGAAATTGACATTCAAAACATAATTCGGAGAAATAAGGTTTTTATCCATTAAATATTCCAGTGTTTCTAGGAAATGCGCTCGCAGCAGCTGATCACCACGGTTATCACTTGAAAAGGCGATGGCAGGATATCCCTGATAATTTGCCTGCAATGCAGCACCAACAGTCCCGGAATACTTCGTGTCCATCCCCAGGTTATACCCGCTGTTGACACCGGAAACCACTAAGTCAGGCACAAGGTTCAATCCAAACAAACCGAAATTTACACAATCTGCTGGAGTTCCATCCAAAGCATAAACTGTATCGTTTTTCTGGACAAATTCTTGATCTTTCATACTAATCGACAAACTTTTCCCGGATTGCTCTTCCATGGGAGCAACAACATAGACTTGACCACGTTTCTGGAGCTCCTGTTGAGCAAAAGCCAGGAATGGGGCATCGATGCCATCATCATTCACTAAGAGTATTTTCATTAAATCACCCTGTTGTTTTTTGCTATGATACCATACTTTGACAAAGAAACCCACTCAGTATCCCTGAATATCTGGAAACTCCTTAACCATAATCTCTCTTAAAAAAGCACTGAAATATCGAACATTATCAGCATTGTATTTGATTTGTTTTGGTATTGGTTGGTTTAAATGATACTCGGGCATGGCTATTAAAGCATACAAATGTATTTTGTAATAATCCGGAAGATAATTCTGTAACAGTTCTTTATAAATCAATAGTTCGGTTTCTTTTTTCTGCCACATACCAGATATGTTGGGAAAGGTAGTTGAAACCCTAAATTCAACCAATATAAGTTTTTTGTCATATTTGAAGATATAATCAATTCGACGGTTTTTTGAAAAAGCTATTTTATACTCATTAAACAACTCAATAGCCTGGAAATCTTTGGCCGACAAATCATTCTTCAACTCTTTAACAACCCTTGACATAATTTCGTAACCATCTATGAATGAAATGATTTCAGCAACGGAAACCATTCTCCGGAAAAGCTTTTTCTGTGCAAATAGCTTCCGTATTTTTTCAGTATAACGCCTGTTTTCAATACGTCGGCCGCGTTCATTCATATTCTCTGTTGTAATTTTCCAAGGTCGTATAAAATCTAGACTTTCGTAAAAATCAACAAAATCTCCAAGATACTTAAAGCCTAACATTGACTGTTTTTCCATAATCTGTCTCCTTGTTTTTGAATATCGAGGTTCGTCTTATTGTTAAGGAGATTAAGCAATTTTACTTTTTATTAATACCTTTTAGCACTTAATTCGTTACGTTTCTAAAAGACAAAAGATTATATTGAAAACATTATGCTTAGTGAAAATCTCAGCGTGTAAATACTATTTTACTATAAGTTGAACAACATCCTGCCTTTGCCGCCCCACTCTTTTTACTTTAAACATATAGACTAACGGCCGAAAAAATAAAAAAATGAAACCTCGAAACGGTTTCATTAAGCCGAGATGGTGGCTCGGGGCGGAATCGAACCGCCGACACATAGATTTTCAGTCTACTGCTCTACCGACTGAGCTACCGAGCCATATGGCGGTCCTGACGGGATTTGAACCCGCGATCTCCAGTGTGACAGACTGGCATGTTAACCGCTACACCACAGGACCAAGTTTGGTAGCGGGGGAAGGATTTGAACCTTCGACCTTAGGGTTATGAGCCCTACGAGCTACCAGACTGCTCCACCCCGCGATATTTGGCTATTATAATACTAACAGCATCCGTTAATAGTGTCAATGGCGGAGGAAGAGGGATTCGAACCCCCGCGACGCTTTCGCGTCCTGTCGGTTTTCAAGACCGATCCCTTCAGCCAGACTTGGGTATTCCTCCTAAAATATCTAAAATCGAAAATTCGATTCAGTATGGTGGACCCGGCAGGATTCGAACCTGCGACCGACCGGTTATGAGCCGGGAGCTCTAACCAGCTGAGCTACGGGTCCCACTTGGTAGCGGCGAAGGGATTCGAACCCTTGACCTTTCGGGTATGAACCGAACGCTCTGACCAACTGAGCTACGCCGCCATAAACTTGTCGAGAAGCCGGTGAAGAAGCCCCTTTGCATCTTTGGAGCTTCTTCACGTAAAAAAAGTATGGTGTGGTACCTGAGGCCGGACTTGAACCGGCACGGTATGTGACATACCATTGGATTTTAAGTCCAATGCGTCTACCAATTCCGCCACTCAGGCATATGGTGTCCTGCAGAGGATTCGAACCTCTGACCCTCTGATTAAAAGTCAGATGCTCTACCAACTGAGCTAGCAGGACATCCTAAATGGTGCCGGAAACAGGATTCGAACCCGTGACCTACTGATTACAAGTCAGTTGCTCTACCAGCTGAGCTATTCCGGCTTGATAATGGTGGAGGATAGTGGGCTCGAACCACTGACCCCCTGCTTGTAAGGCAGGTGCTCTCCCAACTGAGCTAATCCTCCGATTGGTGGAGCCTAGCGGGATCGAACCGCTGACCTCCTGCGTGCAAAGCAGGCGCTCTCCCAGCTGAGCTAAGGCCCCGAAATGGTGGGCCTGAATGGACTTGAACCATCGACCTCACGCTT
>PULR01000059.1 GCA_003551005.1 Mollicutes bacterium | reverse complement strand
GAGGTAAAAAGACGAACTATCTGTTTCTCAAACTGTTTCAGCAACGCCGAAGCAGAAACTGCTGACGAGTGGCTCAGATCGTTCGCTTTCGCATGGAATCAGCTTATCTGAACACTACCGTATTGATCAACGATAAATTTAATTGTGCGCTTTGCCGATCAGTATATCAATATATACGATGGACCACCGGAACACACGGCGTTTGCAATATGATTTTAACATGCCGGGGTGTTCACGTATCGGCATCCACGGTTCGGTCGTCGCTACCGGTTCCCCTGAGGACGAATCATGAGTGATAGTCCCGCAGAGGACGAAGGCGGCAGCCACAGTGAGGACCGAGCGGAGCGTCGTTCTCGGTTCAAACAGCTTTCGGATCGGGTTCGTGGGGATCAATCGGCGGACGAGGGTGCTGAAAACGACGGGGACCGCGAACCCGTCGAAGAGAACGCTACCGGGGCGACCTCGACGGAATCACATGGGACGGAAGACGCCGGTCGTGATCGGACGGAGGGAGATGGATACCAAGTTGACAGGTGGGAGTGGCTTGGGGAGTACACCGACAACGCGGTTGACGAGGGGACGGCAGCGCCCCCGGAAGCGCATGACAGGGGAGCGGATACTGGCGGGCACGACAGTGGCAAAGCCAAGTGGGAGTCAACCGACGCGGAATCATCCGGTTCGGATTCGACGGCGGCGGAACCGGCGGACGCACAGGCACCTCCCGTTGATGGGGTTGCTGGCGACGAGTCGCCATGGGACGAAGTGGGCGGAAGTGAGGAGACGGGTGCAGAGCAGCAAGCCGAGGTGGCTGATGACCGGGAAGAGGATCAAAAATCGGGAGGGACGGACGAGAGCGGTGGCACTCCCGGGTCGAGCGACCGGCCGACCGTCGAGTTGGGGCGGCCACCCAGGCGGGCATCACGGGAACAGTCATCCTCGGAGACAACGGAGTCGAATACGGACGACGCGAAAGCGTCCGCCTCCGAAACGAGCGCCGAGTCGGAACCCGACCCAACCGAAAATGACAGTGGTCGGATCTGGAAACGAACCGGGCGGTCGAGTCGCTCGGAGCGTTTCGATCGGGATGCCGTTGTAGATCAGTCCGGTGCCGGCAGCAAGATGGATGGGGAGGCGCTCGGTGGGCTTCCGTTCGATCAGGTCGCGTTTGACGCCGGCACGAGTACCCTCGTACAGTGTCGTTCACAGGACCCACGCCGGGACGCATTCTGTGTCGAGGCGGTCGGTCACACAGCGGGTGATCAGGATCGGAACGTCCTCCTCGTCCGTTATCGTAAAGCGGATCGCGACCGTCTCGAAGAGATGGCCAGAAGCGCCACACGGATCAAACTACTCACGATAGGCTACTCACAACCTATCCCGGACGCGATCAAGGGACAGGTCGAGACGGTCGAGATCAACAATCCAAGCGACATTACACGACTGGGCATTCTCGTGTCGAGTGCCGTCAGCGACTGGGCCGACGTGTCGGGCGAGACGGTGTTATGTTTCGATTCGATCAACGTCCTGCTCAGATACAAGGAGGTTGGGAAGGCCTTCCGCTTCCTGCACATTCTTCTCGGGACCTTGGATAGCGCGGAAACCATCTCCCTGTTCCACGCCGACCCGCATGCAGGCGACAAACAGGATATCAACACGATCAAACCGCTTTTTGACGAGGTCATTTCCCTCGACGACAGTGCCCAGCAGTGACCGGCGATACAGCTTTCCTCATGATTGGACATCCCTACATCTGCCGGCGTGAGCGAGCGCCGATGGGACCGCGCTGGGGACATGAAGACAGGCTAGTGACGCCAGAGGACTCATTACCGCCGGCGGCATACCGGACACCGAACCGTATGCGCGATCCACCGCGGACCGAACTGATCACCAGCAGGTTTGCTCCCGACAGCCGCCGAGGGGGTCGGGATCGGAATCCCCGGCGGCGACATCGTCAGCGTTGGGTGGCCGGTCGATGACGGATCTCGACCGATCGGTCCGGATTCGGGCCTTACTCGATCAGTGGTTCACCGCCGTCGTCATCGTGCTCCTGCTCGTCATGGCGATCGGCGGCTGGTGGGTGATACAGGTACAGGGCGCTTCCGAGGTCGAACGCGAACAGGTGGTCGTCTCGGAGTGGTCAGAGGAGACCACCTACGAGCACGAAGCACTCATCGTCAACGACTCGCTTCCCTTCGCGCAGGGCGAGCGCGTCCAGAACCGCCCGGTGTACTACACGAGCATCTCGGATGCGCTCGACGTGACGTACATCTACGAGTACGATGCCGGCGAGGGTGATCTCATGGTGGACACGGAGACGCAGTTGCTTTTTGAAGGCACTGAAGGCGATGACGTGTTGTGGGAGGTGACCGAACCGCTCGCGACCGGGACCGATGAGACGGTCTCACCGGAGGAGAACCACACGGTCGAGGCGACGGTCGAATTCAGTGAGGTCTTCAATACCATCGACACGGTCGAGGAGGAGCTCCGTGCCGCCGGCACCATCGAGATCAAGGTCATCTCGATCTCGACGGTCGAGGGGATCGTCGACGGTGATGAGGTCTCGACCACCCACGAGAGCACAATGACGGTCGAAGTGAGCGCCGAAACGTTCCGAGTGACGGATGTCGAGACGATCGAGGAGGATTATCAACAGACCGACGTCGTCGAGCGACCGGTCGAGCCGGAAACAAGCGAGGTGATCGGTTCGCTGTTCGTCGTCCTGCTCTCGGTTGGTGCACTCGGCGGGTTGGCTATCGGCCGTGTGACCGGTTACCTCACGTTGAGTGAAAAGGAGTGGCAGGTGCTTGAGAACTACCAGCAGGAACAGGAGTTCTCCGAGTGGATAACGCGGGGGACGTTCCCGTCGGAGCGCGACTACGAGGCGACCATCCTCGTCGATAACCTGGAGGGACTCGTCGATGTCGCCATCGATACGAACAAGCGCGTGATCAAGGACGAACAGCTCGGGGTGAGCACCGTCCTCGACGCCGAGTATATATACATCTACGTCCACCCCGACTCACCAGCAGGCGACTGGCTCATCAACTACGCGGACATGACGATGGACGAGTTCGATTCATACGAACTCTAAGAAACCGGTTGAGGGCCTTCGAGCCGCTCGGTCGCGTCGCTCAACTATCGAAAGCTGCGCCACCTCACGGGTGGGCGCGCCGTATATAAGTCTGCTCGTCGTACTGACAGTGTTGCAATGCGGATCCGTTCGTCGATCGGCACGGCGCTCACGCTGGTTCTCGTAGCCGTGGTGATAGCGATGTTGGTCGGTCAGCAGCTCGGGCAGCCGATCCTGATCGGGTTCGTCGTGACGGGCAGTATGTCGCCGACGCTCGAACCCGGAGACGGATTCATTGCGGTCCCGCCGGAGCTCGCTGGAGGGATCGAGGACGGTGACGTGGTGACATTTGACGCCCGGGAGCTGGAGGGCGGCGGGCTGACGACCCACCGCATCGTCGAGGAGACGGACGAGGGCTACATTACCCGTGGTGACGCTAACCCCTTCACCGATCAGGACAGCGATGAGCCACCGGTACAGGAGTCACAGATCGTCGCGGTCGCATGGGAATTTAACGACGAGTTGGTCGTGATTCCATCGATCGGGACGGCCGCAATGGCGCTGCAGAGCGTGGTCGCGGCAGCGGTCGGTCTCCTCTCGGGGCTGCCCGGCGGCGACGCGATCGGGGACGGCGACGTCGGATCGATCATGATCGGCGGCGGCGCCCTCCTCCTTTTGTACAGCTTCGCGGTCGACTTCTTCTCCAGTGGACGCGACGGCCGCAACCGCGATCGGGATCGGGGCGGCGCGATGCGGGCGGGAGCCGTGCTCGGGGTTATCCTCCTGTTGATCCTCATCCCCGCTACGGCGAGCATGGTGGTCCCCTCGGGGGTCAACGAGATGACGATCGTGAGTTCACAGTCCCCGAGTGGGAACCCGACGGTCATCGAGCGTGGTGGGACACAGACGGTGGAGTATAACGTGACTAACGACGGCTTCGTGCCGCAAGTGGCGGTCATCGAGCCCGCAAGCGGCGGCGTGACCGTCGAGCAGGAGGCGCACTGGGTCCCCCGCGGCGAGAGCGCGAACACAGTGGCGACGCTGCACGCTCCCGAGGAGACGGGCGTCTACTTCCGGGCGGTCTCCGAGCGACAGTACCTTGGACTCCTCCCGTTCCCGGTGATCCTCTCGCTGCATGCGATACACCCGTGGGTGGCCATCGGGGCGATCAACCTGACTATCACGGTCGTCGTCACGACGATCTTCGCGATCGCGGTCGGCTTCGAGCCGCTGCGGTTCCGTGACACCGACCGGAACACCTCAATGATGGACCAGATCCGGCGAAAGGTTCGGCGGTGGCTGTGAGTCAGTAGTCGATCGCGCCGACGAACATGATTACAATGGCCCCCCGCCAGCGCCCGCGATGAGCGAGATGTTCCAGAGGGTGAGCGCCGTCCCGAGCACCGTGGCCAAAAGCGGCGGCCAGTAGTACGAAAAGCGTTCGCTCGTGTGCGCACCCTGAACGCTCACGGAGATCAAGACAAGAAAGACAAGCAGTTTCAAAAGGAGGAAGCCGGGCACGCCGAAATTGGCGAGGAGAATGTCGACGACGGGGTTTGCCTCCTCGATTCCGGCGACGCCGAAGACCGCATACAGCGTCGAGATGATGTCGCCGACGCCATACGTGAGCCCCGCTAGAAGCCAGAGTCCGTAGAACTCCCGCGGCCGCCGATAGTAGATCGGCTCCATGCCGGGAGCCCAATCGGAGTCGCCGGGCACAGTTGGTTCGTCCGTTTCGTCCGTCGTCTCAGGGTCACCCGTGTCGTCAACATCACGCCCATCAAGCCGGTCGAACAGCGAGAGGAATTGCTGGCGGCGGGCGACCAATTCGCCGGTCAGCAGGCGATAGTCGGGATCGTCCTCAAGGGCGTCCGGATCGGCGTCAGTCTCGAAGGCGCGACGGCTGTCAAGCAGCGAGAGGTAGTCGCTCACGGCGTGTGAAACCGCTTGGTGGCGATCCAGTCGGTCGACGAGCGCACACAGCGTCTCGCGGTCAAGGGGTCTGATCACAAATTCGTCGACCGCAAGCTTTCGGACACGGTAGTCCGGTTCGCGTCCGACGAACATCCCGACGGCCGGGTCGCCCTCGCGAACGCGCAGTCGGCCGAGCAGTCCACCCCCGGACATATCCGGGAGTTGGCGGTCGGTGAGGACGACGTCAACCGCGGGGTCGAAACGGTCCAGCGCCGTCTTTCCATCAATCGCCGTTCGAACCGTGTAATCCGCAGCGAGCCAGTCGGCGTGGCGATCGACTATGTCCGGATCGCTTTCGACCACCAACACGACGGGGGCATCGGACATCGACGCTCCGGGCTAGCCGGTACGGGCATAAAAGGCCGTGGAGTCGGGTCGCTGGGCGATGATCTGAGTTGCGTCACAGCCAGTTACTCATTAAAAAGTTATCTAAATATAATAAAGTATACATTAACCGAGCGGGTATATTCTTCCAATATTATGAGTATAACAGGGACAAATTTGGATATTATTCGACATCGTATTAATAAGAACTCTATCTGGACCTCGGTACATCGCCACTGTTTGTTAGTTTTGACCAGTACCTTGCTCCAATTCGCCGCTGACGCTCCCGATGGTAGTTTCTGCGTCCGAGAGGAGTGTAAATTCGACGTCAAGGTTTCCTGATGCGGGTCCTGTATCAAATCCGGTTACGTCGTATGATACGCTGTCCTCTTCGGACAGGCTTATATTACTATGGATTATCGAGTCACCAACCTCGCCGCCGGAATCGTCTTCAACCGCAATGTCGCCATTCTGACTGACCACAAATCCAGTGAATGTTTCTGGTTCGTTTTCACCTGGCGATTCGAAATCAATCCTAAATCCTCCTACCGATATTGCGCTATCCGCCTCAACGGTAAGCTCGATGTTATCTCCACCGGCAGCTGTTATCGGACCCTCCACCAGTGTGAGTTCCGTCCCCGGCTCGGGCTCGGGTTCGTCGTCGTCGTCCGGCTCGTCTCCGCTCTCCGCGATGATCCGTAACGTGATGTCTTGTGCACCGCTGATCTCATCGATCGGGGCGTCGGGGAGGTCCACCCTGATCCCGAACGGGATGTACTCCCCGGGTGCGAGTTCGTTATTTCCCGCATCACCCGCGTCGCTCTTCTGGATCAGATTCTCCTCGTCCTCGGCGTCGATCTCGAAGACATCTCCGTCGTCGTTCTCGGAGACGATCCGGAGTGCCTCTGCAACGTCCTCGTCGTCCTGGTGATCGTCACCACCGTTGGTGATGTCGTGACTGTCGACGAGAAACTCGAACTTGAGCGAGGTGACAGTTTGCGTTCCCTGATTGGTTGCGTGGACGAGTTCGCCATGCGTCACTCTCGAACCCACCGGAATTTCGCCGAGATCGAATTCGACCAGGTCGTTGTCGTCGAACTGGTGACGTCCTGATCCGGAGCCGGCTCCAATCCGAGAAACGCACTTGCGTCGCCGGCGGTTTCGACACCGACCGACCGCTCCGCCTCGACCGTGTCGAACGCGCCAGTGCTCACGACGGCGCCACCCGCGGCTAACAGACCGCCAAGGCCGATGATCGTTTGCCGTCGTGACGTGGGCATCTATAGCTCCTATGTGTGATCAGTCGTCGGCGGCTTCGGCGGTGATCGTCAGGGCGTACTCACCGTCGTCAGGAAGATCATTCTCATCATTGCCACCGTCGACCAGATCGATTCTCAGACCGAACACCACTCCCTCACCAGGTGTGAGAGATCCTGGTGCCGCATCACCGGTTAAGATGTTAACTGCGCCGTCGTGTTCGACGACTTCACCGTCCGAGGTGATATCAGTCCCATCCGTGTCAGCAACCGGGAAGCTAAATGTCGTGTCTGCATCGACTGGGGACTCGGTGAACTCAAGTGTAATCTCGTCGACATCCTGTGTTCCTTGATTCGTTATGAGAACCAAGTGATCGAACGTCGTAATGGCTCGTCGGTTGAGACCTGCTCCGCCCTCGTCCGTGTCCGGGTCGTCAATTTGAATCTCGATTACTCCATCTTCGGGTGCATCGACGAAATCCTCACCGCCCAAGCCGAGTGCACTGCGTGCCGGTTCAAGTCCGAGGAACGCATCGGCGTCACCAGCCGTCTCGACGGTAACGTCCCGCTGGGCCTCCACCGTATCGAACGCCCCCGTCCCGACGAGTGCGCCGGCACCGGCCACAAGCCCCCCCATCCCGATCAATGCGTTACGTCGCTTCATACTACCCTATAGATCCCTACGCTCTTTGTATTGGGTCGCTTGAACGGGGTGCTCAACTGGGATGACCCTGCTTGAACACCCCGATGGAACCTCTTGAACAGCCAACAACCGGTTCATGTATGACTCTGTGTCCTCAGCACTGATATTCTTTGTCGCGGTTTCCCATGCTGATCAGACGCTCCGGAATCGGCCGGACCGATCGATGGCGACGAAGTGAGCAGAGATCGACAGCCCGGTGAATCGTCGTCGAACCGAAGCTGCTCACCGTTCGTGGATCGCCGACGTCGCCGCTGGACGTTCGTCAGTGGCCGCATCATCCCAGTTAAAAATGGAGCCGAATGGATCGGGGCGGGGTGTGCTTATTCGTCGGCGGCTTCGGCGGTGATCGTCAGATTGTAATTCACATCATCGAGATCATGGATCGGGCCTCCATCTGCGTCATTGTTGAGCAGATCAACGATGAGGCCGAACGTCAGGGAATCACCTGGTTCGAGATTATCGTCGAGTATGTCTCCACCGTTCTCTGTGCCATCGTTAACGTCGACATCGTCCGAGCTCACCGGATAGCTGAACACACCGCTGACATCGTTCTCTTCTTCGGGTACAATCTCCAACGTAATCGACCCGAGGTCTTGGGTCCCTTGATTCGTCAGGTCGACGAGTTCGTTGAAGGTAGTAACGGCTCGCTGGTTGAGACCGCCATCATCATCATCGGCCTCATCACTGGCTTCGCCGGTGATGTCGATCACGATAAGGTCATCTTCGACGGTGACGAATCCATTATCATCATCTTCATCCGCGGGCTCAAGCGCGAGGAACGCATCGGCGTCACCAGCCGTCTCGACGGTGACGGTCCGCTCAGCTTCCACGGTATCGAACGCGCCCGTACCGATGAGCGCGCCGCCGCCCGCTACTACGCCGCCCAGTCCGATCAGCACATTGCGTCGGTTCATATCTATCACATACACCCCTACCCACTTTGTAATGCATCGCTTGAATCACCCCCTCGGATCGTATAGCAGTGCTTGAAGCCGTCTTCCAGGTCGCCGATCCCGCTTCAAGCGGTGCTTTCCGGAAGCGTACAGGGTAGTCGTTAGTGGATTTATGTCTACTATTAAACATTTCCATGCAGGTCAATGACATGAATTCGTGGGCGGAGCCATAAGCCCTCCTCTCTGCTGGATTCGGGGTTTCCGACGATCGGTCGCTGAGTCACATCGGCGCTGGACGGGGTTTCAAGCACCCCTTTCGACCGGTCAGGACCAACAATACAAAGCGTGTCGGGGATGGATCGGTAGATACCCCGCGTGGTCGCTCCCACGCGACCGCGACCCATGCCAACGAGACGACAGACGATCCTCGGGCTCACCTCGGCCGCCGCCGGCGGCGCCGTCCTCACCACGGGCGCGTTTACCGACAGCGCAACGGCCGACGCCGACATGCGGGTCGTCATCGTCTCGGACCTTCGATTGCTCCCGGCGCGTGACGAGGCGGCGTCGAACGACGACTTTACGCACGTCGAGGAGGGTGAATTCCCGTACGTCGAAACCGATGACGGCGAGGTCGAAGCGATCGTCATCGAGCACCTCAATCGCCGTGCACTCGTCGAGTTCGGACGGATCGTCGAAGTCGTGAACGACGGGAACGTCGACTACGATACCCTCACGTTCGAGTTCATTGGCGACGACGAGGCGATCGAGGTGATGAAAATCGTCTCCGAAGCGGGCGTAGATAAAGACGATGAGGGCAGGTTCACGATCAACGAGGACCTGGAACCGGGCGGCGACCCGATCACCTTCGGGGTCACCGTCGATCTCCTGTCGGACAGTGACCGGGAACTCTCGAACGTCGATCTAGAGCTGCATATCACCGCCGAACGGGAGTGAGACCGGTCAATCCATGGACCCTCGCTGCGATCGGCGAGCCCGCGCTTTATATGATCGGTGGACCCGCGTCCTACTAGCTACACGCGCTCGCGGGTGATACCTCGCCCTCGATGTTGTCACAGCCGCTGATGTCGATCTCATCGGACGTATCGATCGTCACGTCGCCGCCGATCGTTGAACCTCCGTCGATGCTGAGATCGACCTCGTCGCTCGTGTCGATCGTTACGTCGCCGTCGATAGTCGAACTTCCATCGATACTGATATCGACCTCATCGGTCGTCGTGATGTCGACGCTGCCCCGGATCGCCGCGTTTCCGGAGAGCTCTATGTCGACCTCGTCGGACGTCTCGATCCGCACGTCGCCTTCGATGACCGAACTTCCCCGGAGCTCGATCGTCACTTCATCGGTCGTCGTGATGTCGACATCGCCGGCGATCCGTTCGTTGCCGTCCAAAATGAGATCGACCTCGTCGCTCGTGTCGATATCGACATCGCCGTCGACCGTCGATCCTCCCCCGATATCGACGACGACCTCGTCCTCGGTATCGATTGCAAGCGGCCCAGTGGTGTTATCGCCGTTCATCTCGACGGTGACCTCGTCGGTGGAGGTGAGCGACACCTCGCTCCCGACCGTGCCGCCGCCGCCGAGGGTGACGTCTATCTCGTCGGAGCCGTCTATCTCGTCGGAGCCGTCGATACACATCCCGCCGCCGATGTCGCCGTCGATATCGAGGTCAATCTCATCGGAGGTACTCACCTGCAGGTGGTTACCGATCGAGGCTCCCCCGCCCATCGAGACGTCAACTTCGTCCGACGTATCGATCCCGAGGTAGTCGGCGATCCGGCCGACCACCGTGATATCCACCTCGTCCTCGGCGTCGATGTCGAGTGCGCCGCCGATTTCGGCCCCGCCACGGACCGTCTCGTTGACCTCGCCGCTTCGATCGATCACCACGCTACAGTCGGTGCTGCCGGACGGAAACTCGTCCTCGATACAGCCCGGTGGGTCCAGCGGCGCACACGGGTCCGGATCGGCCGCGACACAGCTCACCGTCACCTCCCGCGTGAGGTCGACCGACTCGCCGGCACCGCGGGCATCGATCGATACCTCGATCGTCGCCTCGCTGTCGCCGTCACAGGATAGAGTGCCCTCCACGACATCGCTCCCGCCCGCCGGGATCCGGTCCGGCGTCCGGAGGCTACCCGGATCGATCGGTCCATCCGCGCCGCTAACTATCTCGGCGTCGATGGAGGTGAGTTCCGAGCCGAGCCGATTGGTGAGCTCGAAGAGCGTAACCTGCTCCCCGTCGTCGCCGGCAGGGTCTTCGGCGCTGATCCCAAGAAGGGCGGTATCGTCGTCGGCCGTCCCGATATCGAGTATGCGGCCCCCGGCCACGGCGTCGAACGCGCCGGTGGTGTACGCGCCGGTCGCCCCAACCGTGCCGGTGCCGGCCAAGAGGAGAAGAGAGCGGCGGCTAATGCCGCTCTCCGATCGGCTTCGGCTCCGGCTTCGTTTCCGTCCCATAGATATGGTTTGAGACGCCTCGTCCGCGAGACGACCCACTCTGCGTACACCTTAGGGCTCTAGGTACTTTGTATTGCCGTGCTTGAACCGGGCATGAAACCACCGGACCGGAGGCGATACGCACTACGGTGGACGTTCGAGGCGGTCGAGTCGGTGGCGGCGATCACTGATCACCTGTGAGACGGACGAGATCAGGAACGTGGCGAGGACGAGCGCGGCCCAGCCGATCTCCGGCACCGTCTCCGTCGGCACAAACCCGACCCACACGCCCCCGAGGACGATCGCCCCGAGGATGGACAGCCCGAGGTAGTAGGTCCCCCACGGGATCGACTGCGGCGGGACGATATCGAGGTAGACGTCGAGCCCTGCCGCCTCGTCGGTGAGTTCGACCTGGTCGCGCTCGTACTCGATCATACCCGCCTCGGCCATCCGGTCTAGGTGGGTCTGTTGGAGCGAGGTGTACACCCGCTTGCGCTCGCTTGAGGTGATCTCCTCTATGGTCTTGTCCTGCTCCCACGCCGCGATCTGCTCGGCCAGATCCGAGAGGCTCAACGGCTCGTCGTGCTGTTTGCACGCGTGCAGGACGTACCGACGCCGGTGGCTGCTTAACAGGTCGTAGAGCTCGTTTTTTTCCGGCGCGTCGTATTTTTTCGAGTTCACGAGGGACATCCGATCATCACATTCGGGAAAGAGGTGCTGGAATGAAGGGAAAGGGAGCGGCATTCCATCCGTGAGAGCCGGTCGACCTCCCTCGGCAGAACGGCGACGTTCCGGTGGCTTGCCGGCCAGCGTGCTGCCGAGGGCATGCACATGCGAGTTACCTCTATCGATCAATATTTAAATTATTCGAAACCTCCAGTCGTGGGGCCGTGCACGGCAGCCCCTTCGGGTTTGGATTGTAAACGGCCACGGGCGCGGTGGCCCGTGGCTTTTGTAGTTCCCCCAGCCTATACCGATAGCACTCCACGCGAAGCGATTTCGCGGGATGGGGATGGGCGGTTTACTGAACGCCCCGACCCGGACAGACGCACCAACCGAACTTGTGGTTGGGTTTTGTGAGTCCGGTAATTAACTGATTCAACGTCTACGCCAGCGTGGTTCGCCCACGCTCGCCACGCCACGTTCACGCTCGCATTCCGGTCAGCATGGTCTTGATGAACCTCACACGAATCATTCGTACACCGGAACCGTCGTCCCTGACGGTAGCCACGGTGTCCACAGCACGAGCAGGATTTCGAGTTGTACGGCGATTCGACCGTCTCACACGGAATCTGATTCCACGTCGCTTTGTATCGAACCTGTTGCTCGAACTTGTGGAATGGGAGTTTGTGCAGACGGCGATTCATGTACGTGCCGTACTCGATGGCGTCTCGAATCCCGCTCAAGTCCTCGAACACGATGACCGGGTTCGAGAACTGTTCTGCAAACTCCACCACGACTCGGGACATTCGATGAAGAACCCACTCAGTATAGCGTTCTTCTTTCTCCCCGATTTGGTGATGGATGGAGTGTTGGCCGTGTTCTTGACAGCGTTTTGTGATGGTGTGATAGCGTTGGCGTTCGGCTTTCACCGTACCGTAGTCAAGCACGAGTGTTCCGAGCGTTTCCATCGTCTCACGGTTAAGAGCGGTGAGGGCGATGTTGCGCTCGTTAATATCGACGCCGACGAGAGTGTCAGCGTCTTCAGGTTCAGGCACTTCGACTTCTGTTTTGACCGTGACGTGTAGGTAGTACACGCCATCTCGGTACAGAAGTTCGGCCTGTCCCAACGACCATTCCTCTTCAGTCAAGGCTGATTCAATCAACGCGAGGTCTTCGGGTCGTCCTCGAAGGTGTCCTTTCACCTTCTTGTACGGCTTCGGACTCACACGAAATCGAATGCGTTCGGCCACGTCGTTGTATGCGAGTCGGTAGCCTTCGGTGTGCGCCATGACGAGCGGGTAGGCTCCTTTCTTGTCCGTGGCTGGTGGAGATGGTTTTCCGACGTTGGTGTCGTCTTGGTCATACCACCAGTTGAGGAGTTTTTTGTAGGAATCCCACGTTTGCAGAGCCTTGGCGACGACCGCGCACTTGTTGTTCCGAAGGAAGTCGTCGCGGTCAACCTCGCGTTGAATATCGGTCTTGTTGCACCCGTCTTGTTTGAGTCGGAGTGTGTCGTTGGCGATGTCTCGTGCGGTGTAACGGGCATCTTTGAGCCACGACCGCTCACCAGACTCTATGCAGAGTCGGGTGCGTGCGGTCTTCGTGACT
>PULR01000055.1 GCA_003551005.1 Mollicutes bacterium | reverse complement strand
GTAAGCGGTAAAACAACCCCACCTGTGAGAAATGCTGCATAGGATGCATACTTGGCAACCAGGAGGATAATCAAGTATGCACACATTTACAGATTACGATTTCTCTTTGCTGTACCGGGAGTGGAAGGCCAGCGGGAAATCCCAAGAGGAGTTTTGTCGTTCTCGGGGATTGAAGGCAATAATGCTGCGTAATTGGCAAAGAAAGCAGAAACCAAAAAGGAGGAGACGGAAGCAGCGGCGAAATCATTCTGGCGGTTTGAGGGCAGATCGTTTCGATCAACGGATTGTCCATGTGGCTACCGTACCTTCTCCCGCACGAGTTGAGCGAGATGTTGTGGAATTAGCGGAGGTGGAAGATGTTTCCCAAGCTTGACCAGATTGCCATTTACCTTCGTCCCGGAAGCACTGATCTACGAAAAGGGATCAATGGGTTGATTGCATTGATTGAAGATCAGATGGAGCTCTGGGCACTGTCAGGAAGTCTGTTTTTGTTCTGTAATAGCCAGCGGAAATTATTAAAAGCATTGTACTGGGATACGACCGGATTTTGTCTGTGGCAAAAGCGGTTGGAATCCACCTATCGGTTTCCCTGGCCGAAACGGGTCCATGAGGTACACCAGATTCAGCACGAACAATTACAGATGCTGTTGTCCGGCATTGATTTCTGGGGTGCCCATGAACCGCTGCAGTATACATCGGTGATGTAAAAAGCTCATTAATTTGTTCACAAGTATAGAATAAAAGAGTGATATCTGCTAGGATACACAGCATGTCAACCGAATCGTTTGCACAGCTGCAGCAGCAGTACAAGGTGTTGAAACAGAAACATGAAGCGCTCCAAGAAAAACATGAACACCTTGAACGGGTAGCAGAACGGTTTAGGCAGGAGATCCTGCTGCTGCGGGACAAGCGGTTTGGGCGAAGTCGTGATGAGGTTCCTACCGGTCAGCAGGACCTCGATTTTGTCTTTGATGAAGCAGAAGTTGTGGCCAGCAGCGATCCTGCTGTCTCTGAAGAGGAGGAATCAATTACGGTTCCTGCTCATACCCGGCGGAAGCAAGGTCGCAAGTCCCTTCCTGCCGATTTACCTCGAGTAATCACCCGTGTTGATATAGACGAATCGGAGAAGCAGTGCGCCTGCGGTGATCAGCTTGTCGAGATAGGTGTGGAGACAGCAGAGAAGCTGGTGATCATCCCTGAACAACGGTATGTTGAGCAGATACAACGGCCGAAGTATGCCTGTCATAGCTGTGAGGGATCTGGCGATGAAGATCGCCCAGCTGTACGGATTGCACCTCCCCCGCCATCAATTATTCCTAAAGGGATTGCTACACCGGGGTTGCTGGCAACGGTGATGACCAATAAGTTTATTGATCATTTGCCGTATTACCGCCAGGAGCATCGCTTTGCACGCTTAGGAATCCCTGTCAGCCGGCAGGATATGAGCACATGGCAGATCAAGTGTACGAATGCCCTTGAACCATTGCTGGAGTTACTGACCAAGGAGCTGCAGCACGGGCCCGTTCTGCAAATGGATGAGACTCCCCTACAAGTACTCAAAGAACCGGAGCGTCCTCCGACCCAAAAAAGTTATATGTGGCTTGCCCGAGGAGGCCCCCCTGAAACCCCGGTAGTCATCTATCGATATTTTGAAACGCGCTCATCGCTGCCTGCACAGGAAATGCTCAAAGGATTCTCCGGCTATCTGCAAACTGATGGATATGGGGCATACGATACCGCGGTCCGTAATCGAGAAGATATTTTCCAGGTAGGGTGCTGGGCTCATTCGAGACGAATGTTTACTGATGCCGCAAAAACCACAAAGAAAGCACATGCAGCCTACCAGGGGGTAGCGTGGATCAGGAAGCTGTATGCTGCTGAGCATCGATTGCGTGCGCAATTGGAAGCAGAGACCATCACTCGTGATACCTTCACGCAAATGCGAAAAGCGGAACTTACCCCTGTGTTAGCCTCATTTAAGCAGTGGCTGGAGAAGAAACATCGCAGTATTCCGTCATCACTGTTATTGGGAAAAGCAGTCACCTATACCTTGAATCAATGGGATAAGTTAATCCGGTATCTTGATTCTCCCTATCTGACTCCAGATAATAATGCGGCCGAACGGGGAATGAAAATTTTTGTGACTGGCAGAAAAAACTGGCTGTTCAGTGGAACCCCAGCTGGAGCGACAAGTTCCTGTGCATTGTTCAGCCTGATTGAGACTGCGAAAAGCTGTGGATTGAATCCCTATGGATATCTCTATTACCTCTTTGAACAGGCCCCTCGCATCACAGAAGCGAAACAATGGGAATTATTACTTCCATGGAAAGTACACCTTTCTTCATCAATCGGCAGCATCCCCAAAGCACATCTCAAACAGCTTTATACATAATCTAGAACACTGCACTAAGGGTGTGGTTTTATTACCGCTTACATATGGTTCATAAAAAACGATTAGTGTTCTATAAAGTAAAAAGTGTTATTTATATGTAAAAAATTGTTATGTTTAATCTCTTCTTAAAAGGATAATTGTTTTGAAACTGCTGTTATATTGTCAATATAGCAAGTGAAGTTTTTAAAGAAGCTTCAGTTCCATAATGAAACAACAAAATGAGCTTCTGATTATAATGTAGTTCCTCGAGGCTTGAATTTTATAGGCAAAATAACATGTCTTTGTACTTGCTCTCCTTTCAGCAACCGGAAGAGTTCCTCTGCAATAATCACTGCAGTATTTTCTACGTTTTGAACAATAGTTGATATTGGTGGAGTAGTATATTGTGTCATGGGTATGTTGTCAAAGCCAATAATTTGTACATCCTTTGGTACTTCAACTGATAACTCACGAAATGCCGTAAGAGCGCCTATT
>PULR01000061.1 GCA_003551005.1 Mollicutes bacterium | reverse complement strand
TATCAGGTGATACTGCCTTATATGTGAAAGGGGGATTGACTTTATCGAAATCATGGATACCTATAGCTACTTTTTCTCTTCTCCTACCTAGGGAAGTATGAAGCTTTTCCTGTACATCCATGAGGGATTTTAAAAATTGTTCATTCAAATCCACATCTCTAATAAGGGCTGTGACGATATAGGGTCTAACATTCTGTACACTCAATTCTACTTGTGTTTCTATATCAGACGATAGCGTTTCATAATATGGAAGTCCTTTTTCCTTTCCTAAAAAACCCCTGATCGTTCTACCCAGTCCTTCAACGGATAGATTATCACACCTATCTGGAAATATCTCTAGATCCCATTTATTATCCGACATTTCTTCTATCTCTATCCCTAGTTTTGGAAGTGTTTTGATCAACGTATGCTCGTCTGTTTCACTAAACTTTGATAACTCTTGAGGATCCACCGAGATTATTGGCATGTTCTCAAGTAAAAAATTTAATGTATATAACTTTTCACCTACAAACCAAATCGTCTGCGTTAAATTAATATAGACATATACAGCTTCCAATATGGCATGACAGATTCAGAAGTAGATATCATCAACGAAGACGACGGTGAAGCTGAAAAAGATATTGTCCAGATCATAGAGGCGGTACTTTTCTCAGCAGGTAGACCATTGACTGTACCTGAGATAGAAGAAGCCATAGGTATTCCTCGTACAGAAGTGAGGGAAGCAGTAAAAAAACTCAGAAGGATGTATCAAAATAGAAAATCAGCTTTAGAAATAAACAAGATAGGAAGGAAATACTCACTTCAACTTTCTCAAGAATACAATCAATATGGAATGAAACTCATGGACGAGGACATATCAAAACCCATATTGAAAACTGCTGCCCTTATCGCATACTATCAACCCGTAAAACAGAGCGAATTGAAAAAGATGGTCGGGGATCAAGTCTATGACCATGTAGATAAACTTCAAGGAATGGACTTGATTTTGGTAGAAAGGGATGGTCGGACATATTCCATAAGGACCAGTCCAAAATTCCAGGAATATTTTGGATTAGAAGCCAAGGATAGGAACGAATTGAAGAAGATCATGGCAAAGAGAGCAGGACTCAATTGATAGAATCAGTCATCTAATCTTCTTTTTATCCATGAGAAAACTCCCATGAGGCGATGATATTCCGATCTCCTTGTCGTTGCTCTCCCTAGAAGCTTTCTGAACATTATCTCGGTCTTTCGTTTTTTATGGGCGGGATATTCTATCTGATCCAATATTGTTGAGAAAAGACTTACCAACCTTTCTCTTTCACTCCCATCAGCTTCCCTAAGTTCCAGCTCTATTTCACAATCAGAACTTTCATTGTATATCTCATAAAGGATGACCGCTACAGCATGGGATAAATTCATGATAGGATATTCTTCAGAAGTAGGTATATTGATAAGTTTATCACAGTAACTCAATTCTTGATTTGATAGACCTTTATCTTCTCTTCCGAATAATAATCCGATATTACCTGGATAATCTGAGGTATTTTCAGCGAATTCTTTGGGTGTCTCCGCTTTACGAAGGAATTCTTTCTCCTTGTCACTTGTTATACCTGTAGTTCCAACCACTAGGTCTAAAGTTTTTAACTTGTCATGCAGTGATTCGATCTCTTTAAGATCAGATAACAATTTTTTTGCATGCATGGCCCTTGCCAAAGCCTCATCGTTTATTTCAGGAGGTTTATAGATCGATAACTGTTCTATATCAAAATTCATCATCAATCTTGCGATAGCACCGATATTACCAGGTGTTTTTGGTTCAACAAGTATTATCTCATATTCCGGCATCGTAAAAGGTAAGCTCTAATAATGTATTTAATAGTTGGTTATGAAAACCTTTCAAAATTTGCTACATTAGATCGTCAGGTCTGAGAGCAAAGTTCGGATAGATCAGGATATTATGTTCAGGGGATAGAAGAGTATAATCTACTTGATTGTAAATATTTAATTGATCATCATCTACTTCTATCAGATATTCTCTCCTTCCGTTTTCGATTATCCACCATTTTCCAGCCTCTCTGACTATCTCCGCTCCTTCTTTGATGTCATATCCCTCCTCTTGAAATGCCTCGATCAATTCTTCCGAAACAAAACCTTCCTCAACAAATTCTTCATATTCCTCTCGACCCAAACTGAATATGTGCTCCTCTATAGGGTCACGTACTCTGAACCCATATGTTTCTGTGATTGGGAAAGGAGCGATATACGTGTAAGTTATCAAATAGCGATCTCTAGTAAATCTGTAAACAGCTAATATACCAGGTAATCTAGTTATATCCTCTAGGTCAACATGTCTTTCGACCTGGCTTGGAAGCCATCTCCTGGGACTTTCTTCCATCTTCTCTATAACATAATCGACATCGAATGTTGGCCCAATTTTATCATCGACAGGGTCCAAAAGGGGAGGATAGGCTGCTCCAGGTACATCAACTCTTTCACCATGCATATGCATATCCATGATAAAAGCGGAAGAAACATTCCATATCGGTAAAGATATAATCATCACTACTAAAAAGATCACACTGTACTTGTTCATCTTTTTTATAACGGAAAACATCTCTTCTTTTTTCCTATCGAGATGTGTTCGTTCGACATCCCTCATATAATCAAGATATTTAGACTCCTGTAGTATCTTCCAAGAGATAACTGTAATTATGATAGGTAAAGTTATTAAATGTATTATGCTTAATATTATTCTTTCCATATTGTAGTCTATGAATTAAGTCATTAAGCATTTAAAGATTTCCCTTTAATTTTTATATTGTATTATCTGCAAAAAATTTCGTCAAAGTTTAAGTAGTGATTTTGATAATGATTTTATGGGATTATCTAACGAAGACATTAGAAAGATCATTTCATGGGTTGTGGACCATGGTTTGTCC
>PULR01000054.1 GCA_003551005.1 Mollicutes bacterium | reverse complement strand
GACGTGAGCAACGTGGCTGCGAGGAGCAGTCCGATCACGGTTCCCGACGGTCCTGCCCCGAACATCCCATCGATCGCACACTCACGGAGATGCGTGTCCTGGCCGACCATGCAGTCAAACGCCGAATCTTCGAGAGGATCATCTGGAGCAGTCATAGCAATTCACGCCCCGTGAGGAACTGAAAAATCCCGATCGCGCCGACGATCTGGGCAGCCGAACCGACAGGGACTGCGAAATAACTCGGGAACCCGAGATTCATGAGTGTGAACGGCAGCGCCGCGATGCTGACCACTAACGTCACGACGAACTGGGCTCCACTGAAAACGAATCCGGTAACCGTCGGCTCATCGGCCCCGCCGACTTCGCCTTCGATTCCCTCACCGCCGACATCTGCCTCGTCGGCACTGTCCTCGAGGCTGTCTGCGTGGCCGGCGTCGATGCTGTCCTCGTCCTGACCGAAGATCTCGTCGCCAACTCCGCTACCAGCAAGCATCGCAAACGATACTCCGAACGCCATGACGACCGCGATGACTCCTATCGTTCTCATAGTCTATCTCCTCCGAGCGCGAACAGCACTGCAACTGAGCCCGCGAGTCCGACGGCAATCATCGGGATCGGCAGGATACCGAGAACCGTCAACAGCGCGGCGAAGCCAGCGCCGACGAGCGCCGCGATCACTGGACTCTGGATGGTCAAAAACCCGATAAGCGCGATGAGGCCAACCCATCCGATTAGCTCGAGTGTCTGTGGATGGAGGGCCGTCTGAGTCCCGAAGATCTCTGGGACATCTCCGACCACGCGCTCATGATCGATGGTCTCGCCGTCGCGGATAGCCGAGACCGTGACCGTTGCAGAGTCCTCCTCTGGGCTCCAGCCTTCAACAGGGTATGTCTCCGCGTACGTGCCGAACGGCCCATCCTCTCGAGTGAGCGGTCGGAGGGTCTCTCCGTCTCCGGATACAATCTCTACGTCGATACTGTCTGTCTTTTCTGCGGGGTCCTGGTACTCGACACGGATCTCGTGCTCATGATCTGACGAGTCTGGAGCTTCCTTCACTGACGCCGCAAAAGCGGCTCCGCTCTCTGCGTCGGACGCGATCTGGACCGATCCGATCGGAAGCGTCTCCACGTCTGAGCCTTCAACCCGATACGTTCCTAGAACGCGACGGTCATCGTCCTCGTTCACGACCGAGAGACGGTATCGTTCGTCATCAGCGAGGATGAACGGGACTTCCCCACTGGGGGAGAAGAAGTCCCCCGCGACGACATGGTACGTTGTCTCTCCGTCTCGAGTGATCGGCTTCTGGATCTCGAGCCTTGTACTGTCTGGATCGTAGTTACCTGTCTGGTCATCCAACTGGAAGCGAACCTCGGCAGACGGCTCAGTGCCCGGGAGCAGATAGACGTCCTGCTGATCGACAATCGAGTCGATATAGATGCTCTGGGAGACAAAATCGTCATTCTCTTCGGAAACTGTGACGATCATCCCTTCATTCGGCAGCCCGGCAAGATTGACTGTCCCGTTAGATGCTGTCCGCGTGTAAACCTGATCAGTCGCGAAAAACCGGACCTCGAGATCGATATCGTCATCGTCGAGGATCGTGTCGGGATCGGTCTCGTCGCGCACAACGAGCTCGTCGGGAGCGTCCGCGATCGTCATCTCGTAGGACCCACTGGGGAGAGCATCGAACGTCGCGACACCAGAGTCATCGGTCTCCGTCTCGTCGATAACGTTTCCGGTGTCGGTATCGATCGCGTTCACGTTCGTGTCGGCCTGGAGGCCGTGAACCACAATCTCGAAGTCAGAGCCACTCGAGACCAGATCGATCTCTCCGCTATCATCGTCAAGATCGACACCTCGGTAGGAGAGATCGCGGAGGTCGCCGGACATCTCGATCTTGTTTTTCCCGTCCAGGTCGGCTTCGAGAGTTGAGCCGTCGACGTCGAGACTCTCGAGATGGGTCCAGTCTTCCTCGAGGCCGGAAACGCTCGCGTACGTGTGGCCGTCAGAGGAGACCGTGCCGTGTGGATAGAGATCGACCGTATTGGAATCGGGGAACGGATGCTGAGCTTGGAGGTCGACGTCCTCGTCAAGCTCGATCTCGGGACCGTCGTCTGCCTGGAGATGGACTCCATCAGTCAGGACGTACTCGCTCGTAACGGCATATCCGATCCCGGCTGATGCGACTACGAGGAGGAGTGCCAGCGCGATCTTCTTCGCATCATGTTTCATTTTCCTTAAGGTTCATCGGTTGCACACTATGCCTCAGGACTGATCGTACCCAAGTATCCGACGCTCTTCGTCGGTGAGTCCATCCGTATCAATATCTCTATCAACTAACGCTGATCGGCTGGGCACGGATTGGACAACAAAGTCGTCATGGTCCGCGATTGCGGGATCAATATATGTCTCTCCCGGCGTGTCAAACCTTGCGACGACAGCGCCTTGTTCGTCTGGTTTGCGGACAATCCAGTACCGAGATGGTGTTCTATCAGTCATCTATCCCAACCTCGCTATGACCATTTTTGTCAGGTTCCCACCAGAAAATCCAGATATTTCTGCATCCTCTCCCTCAGAGTGTTCCACTCGCAAATCAATTTCGTCGCCCTCATCAGCATCTATGATTTCCGTTACTGATGCTCCAGTCTGATCGGGCGTGAACGCCCTATCGGCACGCCCATATTGAGACCCGTTTACATTTATTCGTGCCTGGAATGTTGTCCCGTCGCTTAGGTCGCTTGTTCTAACCTCCGCAGAAACAAGATATGCCCCGTCATGAGGGACAACAAAATGATAGTTAGAGGTGTCGAACGTCCCAAAATGGTCAAATTGTGTGGACCCGAGTTCCACCTTTGTTTCGGTGCTATCGCTGATGGTTTGGTTGTCACTCAAATATGCACGTACAGATGTGTTACTGATCGATACCTCCTCTGTACGGACCGACTAGAGATGTGTCGTGCCGGGGATAGGATCGTCTTCGGTGCCCGAGTTGAGCACGTTCCACTCGCCCGCAGAATCGTCCCACACGAACACCGCGTTGACGTCCGTCGCGTG
>PULR01000058.1 GCA_003551005.1 Mollicutes bacterium | reverse complement strand
CTGGGACGGGACGGCATGCTTCCTCCCCCTTTATGCTTTCAACGTTCGTAGTAGATGCGGTCATGCGCCAAATAGTACTCTCAATTGAAAGATAACACGAAAACGGCGGATGTCAAGTAAAGCCGCTCAACTAGCAAACTCCCGGGTCGACTGCGACCCGGGAGCCTGATCTAGACTGTTCAACATGCACAAAGCGAAAATCTCGCGTTTATTCCTCGCCATGGAGATGGAGATAGGAATCGTAATGGTCGTCGGTATAATAGATGAGGCCGTCATCCGAGAAGACCAGCCTTTCAACACCGCGCAGCGAGCCGCCGTCGAAATGGATATCCGCGGTCTGCCACGTGCGTCCGGGCGCATCCGGAAGCAGTCCTTCACGGTTTTCAAAGCTCTTGTAGCCGAGGCTTTTAAGCTCGTTGTCGGTCTTGTCCCTGAGTTCCGATTCGTCCCAGCCCGTCGCCGCGAACTCATCATACGGCATGTAGTTGCCGGGAAGCTCGCCATAGGTATCCAGATAAAGCGCGACGCGTTCGGGGTCGATGTATTCCCCGTCCTCGTCGATGTCGATGCCGTCCTCGTCGAAATGCGCGACGAACGTGCGGTCTTCTTCGACGGTATGCGTGAAGGTTTCCGACTCGCTGAGGACATCCCCCGAGGCATCCGTCCATTTGACGAAGGGGGCCTTGCCGCTATCCTCGCCGATTGAAAGCGTCACCGCCTCGCCCGCCTCCACGCGGCGAGCGGGTTCGATGTCGACTTCAGCGAAGGGATAGTCACTCTTTGCATCGATCGTGTGGGTGCGCTCATCGGACTCGCCCGACCAGGTGATATTGTTGAAAGCGACCTGGTTGCTCGGTTCGGGGACGATGCGCAAGGTGAAGGGTTTTTGAAGATCCAACCCGTCAAGCTCGAGCGTCGCCGTCTCGTCGGTGACGGATTCTCCGGTGCCGAGACGTTCCCCATCGGCGTAGATGGCCACGCCGGCCGCTCCGCTGAAGGGGTTGGTGTAATCGAGAGAGAACGTCTCCATCGAACCATCGATGTCCGCTTCCAGGTAATCTGTGGAGCTTTGCAGGGTGAGTGCCTTCTCTCCGTTTAGGCTTTGGTCTCCACGAGCGCCTTCATAAACCCATTCAACGCCGGAGCTACCGATGAACGACCCGCTTTCATACGTACTGCCGCTGTGCGGGAAGTCGGAGAAGTCCTCCTGATAGACGCTCGTGCTGTTTTCCTCGTACTGCGCATGCAGCACGCGGTCGCTTTGGACATCCCTATACTCGCCGTCCCAGCCGCTGAAAGTGTATCCTTCGCGTGTTGGGGCCTCGGGTGGGGTCGCATCGTCTCCATGAACGACCTCGACAGTCTTCAGGGGCTGTTCTGCATGGTCCTTGAACGTGACGCGATACGATTCGATCAGTTCAATTTCGAATACGGTCCGGGCTTCTTCATAAGTAACCGTCAACTCGTGAACGCCCGCTTCACTGGGAACCTCGCCTTCAAGCATCGAGGGGTCGAGGGGAATCCGCATATCGTCGTCGTCTTCCGTATAGATGAGCTCGATGCGCTTAAGCTCGAAGCTCTCGAGGGTGAAGGGCTCTTCAATGCTCGTTTCATCAACCCGCAGGGGTGTCTCCTCTTCACATGCGGTGAGGATAAGTACGCTGAAAACAAGTGTGATCAACCATAAGATGCGTCTGGGAATTGCCATGTGTCATCGTCTCCTTAGTGGATGAATATCAAGTCAATATAACGAACCGCCAAGCAAAAAGCAACCGGTTGTTATTGTTGGTGGATATGCAAAAAGGGCGGTCGGTCCGCCCTTTAGCTGTGTTGTTCCTTAATATTGTTCAAGCGTGTGTTCGACGAGATCGAAGAACCCTTCCGCATCGATCTGTTTCGCGACGTGGACGTTGCGCGGGCGGCCAAGATAGTCGAACATGTCGCAGTTGGTCCTTCCGTAGCTCTCCCCGTGCGAGAGGTCGATCGCGCAATGGACGTGCTGCATCGTGAACAGCGAAGGGTCGATGAGGTAAGCGATCGTCACGGGGTCGTGAAGCGGCCCTCCCGGCAGGGAATAGACCTCGCGCTGTGTGGCGTTGAAGGCCCGCATCAAGTCACAGAACAACCTCGCGGCGGAGGTTCCGACCGATTCCATCCGCTCGATGATCTCCTCGCGCACGAGCACCTGCCGGGTGACATCCAGCCCCATCATGACAAGCGGCACGCCGGAAGTGAAGAGAATGTGCGCCGCCTCGGGGTCCACCCGGATGTTGAACTCCGCCGCCGGTGTGACGTTGCCATACCCATACGAGCCGCCCATCAGTACAATCCGGCGGATGTTGGGGATGATCTCGGGGCGAAGCCGCATCGCGAGGGCCACATTCGTCATCGGGCCGGTCGTCACGAGCGTCACCGGTTCCGGGTGCGCAAGCAGCGTGTCAATGATGAAGTCGACCGCGGCGCGCTCGTCGAATCGTCTTTTCAAAGGCGGGAAGGTGAACCCGTCCAGACCGCTCTCTCCATGGATATCATCCGCAATCTGCAACTCGCGGATGAGCGGGCGGGGCGAGCCGGGACACACCGGCACATCAAGGTTCAGATACTGAACAAGGTTGAGCGCGTTGCGGCCGGTCTTCTCTAACGTCTGATTCCCCGCGGAGATGGTCAGACCCAGCAGCTCGATAGAGGGATCCGCGCCGGCCATCATGATCGCGACCGCATCGTCGTGACCCGGGTCGCAATCGAGAATCATCGGGGTTCGTCTCATGAGCTTTCCTCCTGGGTGGTTTTCATGAATCTTTCGACTTCCTTTCTGAAGGGGATCGCTTTCTGAGCGCCTGCCCGGCTAACCGTCACTGCGGCCGCGGCGCTGGCGTACCCTAACGCGGTCTGCATTTTTTCCGAGTCCGCAAGGCGGGCGGCCAGCGTGCCCAGAAACGCATCCCCCGCGGCAGTCGTGTCGACCGTCTTCACAGCATACGCGGGCACGCGGTAGGTGCGGCCGGCATCCATAAAGAGGCTCCCCTTCCCGCCCAGGGTGATCAGCACCGCCTGCGCGCCGTTATGAAGCAATCTTGACGCCATGTCTTCCGCTGACTTCGCCGCTTCCGGACGTCCGGCGAGCAAGTGGTTGGCTTCCGCTTCGTTGAGAGCGAGCAGGTCGATGTCCGCATAAAGCGAAGCGGGAAGCTTCGCGGCCGGCGCCGCGTTGAGGATGGTATAGAGACCTCTATGCTTCGCCTCGGCGAAGACCTTCCGGATGGAGGGCAGCGGCACTTCGAGCTGCGAGAGGAGAATGTCGCCCGCCTTCGCTTCCCGCAGCGCGTGAAGCAGCGGTTCTTCCGCGACCTTGTGGTTCGCGCCCGGGGTGATGACGATGCGGTTGTCGTTTCCTTCGATGAGAATCGCCGCGACGCCGGCGTGTTCGTTCTTTAGACGTTGAACATGAGAGACGTCGATGCCGGAATCCGCGAGCGCCTCCCTCAGTTTTTCAGAGGGACCGTCGCTGCCGAGGGCGCCGAGCATGACGGTTTGAACGTCCTGCCTCGCAGCGGCGACCGCCTGGTTGGCCCCCTTGCCTCCGGGGGAGGTGTGGAAGTCGTCGCTCATCAAGGTCTCGCCTTGCTCGGGAAGCCGGGGGATGTGGAATGTGAAATCGAGGTTGATGCTGCCGAAGACATGGATGGTCCGCATGCTATACCTTCTTTCTTGGCTGGAAGATTGTGCGTGTCATTTGGAAGCGGCTTTAGGGTGGAGGCGCTGCGGCCTGATTGTAGCTATCGTTTTCACATGAGCCACACAGGACAATGCTTGATTCAATGGAGACAGCGCTCAGGACTCCGTTGATGTAGTGGCAAGGATTGAAAGGAAGAGCCGGGTCAGTTCCGGGTCGAATTGTGTGCCGCTGCAGCGGTTGAACTCGTCGATGATTGCCGGTAGGGACAGGGCTTTTTGATAAGGTCTGCCCGCACGCATCACCACATACGCATCGACAATGGCCAGTATCCGGGCATAAAGGGGGATGTCCTTCTGCTTGAGGCCTTCGGGATACCCCGACCCATCCCAGTGCTCATGGTGATGCAGGACGGCACGGGCCGCTTCCATATCATGCGTCAACGTCATCACCAGACGATAGCCGATCTGCGGGTGGCGCCTCATCTTCTCCCACTCGGCTTGTGTGAGCGATGATGGCTTCTTGAGCGCTGTCTCGCTTAAGGGGACCTTGCCGATGTCGTGCCAGCTCACCGCCGTGTGCAGACTCTGCAGGGTTGATTCCTCTACCCCTGCGGCCTGCGCGAGACGTTTCGTGTAATCCCACATCGTCCGCACGTGCGCATCGCTTTCGTGGCTGTTTGCGGTCAATGTTTCGAATAACGCGTCGATGTATGCTTGTCTCTTGGTGTCCGATGAGGCGAACTTCGCTTCGTACATGGCGGCTTCCGCTTCCTTGAGGACATCCTTGATGTCCCGCCCGCCCGCAATCTTCGTCGCATGGCCGAGCGAGGCGAAAATCGGCAGATTGTAGACTGTCTTTTCTCTGCCGGCGCGTTCAATGTTCCTGATCAGTGCTTTGATGTCGGATCTGCTTTGCTCCGTAAGCACGATGACGAATTCATCCCCCCCCCACCTGCTGATGAAGGCCGAATCCGGACATGCCTCCTTCAGAATATCGGCAAATGCCTTGAGCATCGCATCTCCTGCGCTGTGACCATAGACATCGTTGGTGAGCTTCAGTCCATCCAAATCAGCCATGATGAGTGTCGGGCGGGTCTTTTCAAGCTGGTTCAACCCTTGTATGACCTCTTCGAGATACGCACGATTGTACACGTTGGTCAACACATCATGGTATTGCAGATAATGGATTTTCTCCGCCGCCTTTTTACGAAGAATCATGATGCCCGCCTGATTGGCGAAGATCCGGACTGCATCCGACAGTTCCAACGTTTTCTTTTTCGGCATGAAGAGGATGAAATCCCCGACGATGGTCTGCTGCTCGACAATCTGCAGGACATAACTTTCTTTGATGCCGGCCAGCTTCTCAAGGAGGGACGCAGTCCGTTTGGAGATGGCCCCGTAGGCTGCTTCATAAAGGGAATCGTAATGGATCAGCTGGTTGTGCTTGATGTCTTCGAGCCGTTCGGGGATGACGTCCCATTCCTTTCCGACCAGGCTGAAACCTAGAACTTTCGACGCTAGACGAACCGCCCGGCCCGGACCGGACACCGCGCGCGTGACTGTCTTTGTCTGATTGTCTTCATATGTGTTGAGCGCTGCATAGCGCGCGCCCAAGAGTTTTAAGAGGTGGTCGGTGAGCATCTGATAGTCGATCAGTTCCGCAGGCAGCTTGAGGAATTCCTGTAGCGAGGTAAGCAGCGTCTGCAATCCTTGTTTTTCCTGTTCGATGGCCGTTACGTCATGAAGCAGCACCGAAAAACGATGGTCATCGACCCTGCGGACGACCACATCGAAGAGGGCATCGAGGGCGTCGAATTGATAAAGGAAGGGCTCCTCTGTCTCGTCTCGAAAGGCTTTTCGAAACAAGCCCGGCCAGCCTTTCTTTCCATTTGTGCGCGCGAACACATCGGAGACGCGTTTTCCTTTTATCGCTTCACGATTCAGCCCGCTGAGTTCACCGAAAGCGGGATTTACATCTACAAAGAAAAAATCCGTCTCCGCTCCCTCATCGATGGATTCGAGATAGGCGAACGGCTGAGGAATCGAGACAACCACGCTCGCTTCAAAATCTTTAGCCTTAGACAAAGCATCACCTCTGTCGTTGATAGATAAATTGTCGCACATGCAGAGGAAAACATCAACCTTAAGCGCTGCCGCCGTGTCCAATCCGTAAAAACAGACAGCTCTTCTCATGCAAACCTTAAAGGATACAAACGCGAGCAGCTTCGCATTACACCGGACTTCTACCCGCAGTTCAGACATCAAGCCTTTGCAGGGGTGGCTGCGTTATCAATACATTCGCCTAAGGCAATCCGCAGACACTTCTTGAGAAGCAACGCTCATGCGCTTTACAAATACAACCCCGCATGAAACAGCCCGGGAATCGCGGGTCTGCTTTCCCTTGTTTCATTCAAAAATCCCGGACGCTGAAGCGTCGTCCGGGATTCAAGAGATAATAGGAGAGAGTATATGTGGCATGAATTTCACTCAGTCCAATTCAAAGATGATGCTGTCAAAATCCGGGTTCTGCTGGTATTGGATGGTATCGTCGTTCGCGCGAACACGGATGCTGCCGCCGGTTGGAAAGGCAATATCCCAGTAGCGTTGGCCTTGTTGTTTCGTGATCTCCAGTCCCAGCTCATTCTCGGGGAGAATCTCCCCCGCTTCAACGACCATTACCCCATCGACAAGAATGTTGGCCTCGAGGACCCTCTCATCAAAGAAATGGGTTGTGACGCCCGGCTCGAGCACAAACTCCACAAGACGCCATGGCTCGTCTTCGCCAAGATTCTCAGAGGGCACATCCCCCTGGGTCCACCATTGCGCTTCGTAGGTGTTTCCCTCGTAGATGACCGTGTCGTCCTCCTCATAGATATTGTAGAACTGCCATTCATCAATCAGCGCCTGCCAGCCGGGTGCGGTTCCTGGCTCGATACCGCTCATCCCGCCGTGAAGAGCCTGGTATTCCAATCCTTCATAGATGACGATATCGTCTTCAAAATAAGTATTGTATGGACGGTATTCTTCAGTGATTTCCTGATAAGGGCCGAACGGCCGGAGCTTGTCCCCTTCGGGAGGGAGCGAGTAATCGCCGTCACCGCGGACTTCCCAGAGGCGTTCATCATACAAGAAGCGGTCGCCGATTTCATAGTCGGCTTCAGAATCCCATTCACTAAGCGTGGGGAAGGGAAAAGTGCCGATGGAAACCGAGACAGGCTCGGGACGTCGGATTTGATCGAAAAACGCGTGCGCCGGCGGCGTCGAGAACATGGCAATGGCCATGGCCGCTGTCAAAGCGCAAACAACAATAACAAAACCAATTATGTCGCGCATCTTCCTCCCCCTTTCTTTGAGAATGATCCGCTTCTTCTTATGTTTTCCTGGTCAGGAGCCTGGCAATCAAAACCACACCAAGAATGTTGATGACGAGCACCACACGGCCGATGGCGGAGCCGAAGAACGCAAACATTCTGCCGATGCGGGGAATGGTGAGCGCATGGGCCCCGAGGATGTCGTCTCTCTCTAGTACCCAGTCGTCACGCGGGCCTTCTTCCGGTCGTGTGTGATAGATGTCCCGTCCGTTGTCGGATTCAATCTCGTCGAGATAATGAATGACCGGGACAGTCTGCTCGGCTAGTGTCGTCTCGAATGCGATGATGTCGCCTTCGCTGAAGGATCCTCTCCTGTCAATGATTACGACATCATGAACATCGATGGTGGGCGCCATGGAGTCAGACACCACCACGTAATGCTGATAACGGCCAAACAGGGGGACGGACTCGAAAATCAAGGCGCCCCCCAGGTAGAGGATGAACATGGCTCCAATCAATGTTAGTATTCTTCTACCCATGTGTCCGGCCTCCGTGGGTGTGATGGGCGATTAATCTTGCTGCTGCGCTTCGAATGTTACGTCAAAGGTGATGTCCTTGTTGGCGACTTCGTCATAGGTCGACTGGTCAGCCGGTTCGTCGAGCGTCACGGTAACGGTGACTTCAACCGGGGCGTTCTGGATAGTGCCGGGGTTGTCAATGCTTGTTTGGACCAGCCCGGCATGCGTGTCGACGCCGTCGATCTCGATATTATCGATGTTGACCAGCAAGTCGAGTTCCTCGGCAAGGTCGGTGCGGTCGAGCGTTACAGTGAAGTCGATGTCAACTTCCGTGACGTCTTCATCTTTCATGACGACACCTTCGGGAACAAGATCCCCCTCGGTCTGCTCGTCAAGGTTGACGCTAATGGTGACACCTTCTCCGACGCCGATGGTGACATCCTCGTTCGTTTCCAGGCTGTCCCACCAGGCAAAAGCGAGTGCCGAACCTCCGAATAGGAATAGAGCGATGACGACGATGGTGAGTTTTTTGAACATTTTGTTTCCTCCTTTTTTTGCAAATGAAATAGCCAGTCACCCTCGTGGCAACTGGCTATCTCTCAAGGAGACCCTGTAGTTTTCCGTCACCGGATCGCTCCGGGTTAGGCTTTGGCACGAAAAAAGCCGACTACTCCAAGGCAGCTGGCTGTCTCAATGAGACCCTTTAGCTTTCCGACCCTGGATCGCTCCAGGTTTGGCTTGTTTCATGGGCTTTTTCATTTACTATTTGTTTGTTATATAAATAATAATCGAACGCTTCATAAAAGTCAACAAATATGTTTCGCAATTAAACACTTTTTTTTGAACGGTCTTTGTTTTCATCCTATCCAAAGAAAAAGCGCCTCATCGAGGCGCTTCATTCATGACATCGGCGAGCTTATATCAACATCACTCGTATTGCAGCGTGAAGTGAAAGCTGAGCGATTCCACACGCTGCCAATCCATGCCGCTAGCTCCCTTGGAGACATCGAGTGTCAATGTTGTAATGATGCGATAGTGATCTGCTTCCGGCAACGGTTCAACCTCGTGCGATTGTGCAATGTAAGCTTCGCTTCCCGCAATCTTGCCGGAATCGTCCTTCAGATAGGTTGATTCGAACCACGGCTCAAAATCCGCTTCGCTACTATACTCAACTTCGTGAACATAGACCAATTCGGTCAGGCTGTTCTCTCGTGCGATAGCGCCCTGCGGCAGCCATTGCTTTTCCTCGTCATGCCGGGCATATCGATCGAGCACCGTATAATCGGAGTGCATGGCCGGATTCGCATCGGACGCCTCCCAGTAGGTAAACGCTTCTACCGTTGAAAACGAAAGAACGAAAAAGACTATTGCCGCGACGATGTACGTTCGCATGCATCACACCTCCCGATAAGTCAGGCAACCGGCTGTCTCCGTGAGACCCTTGGCTTTCCGCCCCTGGATCGCTCCAGGTTTAGCTTTATCAAACCCATCACCGGTATGAACGGCAACAGTCTGATAGGACAATTCCAAGTATACCACAAAAATGATGAAATGGCGATTTTGCGTAGGCTCAACCCGAAGCGTTTTATCAATATCGCCAAGAAGAAAGCACCACGCTCCGACACTGAACAAGGTAACGCAGATCCCCACAATCACCCTGAAAACATTCCTCAGGTTTTCCACCAATCCCACCCGTCCCGACATTTCCATCGCAAATCGGCACACAAACTCTCATGAAGGTGTTAAACTGATTTTACAGAACGGAGTGGATACCATGGTTAAATGGTTCAAGTTCATCAGACTGCTCAACAACATCTTCCGCCGCGACCTGCCGGATCTAAACAAGATCCAGAAACAGGGACTGCTCGCAGTCAAGATCGGGCAGACCTTCGCCCTCAGGATCGACTTCTTAGGTGAGGAGAAATGCCACCACCTCGCCAAGTTATACTCACACACGGATGAAGTGAGTCCTGAGGACATTGATCTCATCATCGACGAAGCAACGCCCAAAGGGTGGCGGGATCATTTTGAATACATCGAGAAAAACCCGATCGGAAGCGCCTCCGTCGGGCAGGTCCACCGAGCGAGGCTGAAAACCGGCGAGAACGTCGTCGTCAAAGTCATCAAGGACGACTTCAAGAAGAAGTTCATCAAGGATGTCCGCTCCTTCAAGCGGTTCATGAAGTTCATCATCTTCTTCTACCGGAAACTCTCCCGCGTCGCCGACCCGATCGGCATCCTCGAACACATCGAGACCTATACGCTCAGCGAGCTGGACCTGCGCAACGAGATCAAGCACGCCAAGATCCTCAACGCCATCAAGGAGCGCAACCAGCAGCACTTCAACTTTGAAAAACTCGCCTTCCCCCGCATTCATGAATCCCTGTCTTCGGAGCTTGTGCTGGTCAGTGAATACATCCCCGGCGAGACCGTCGACGACCTCATCGACACCCGTCGGTTAAGCAAGCCGGAACTTTTGGAGATCTTCCACATTCATGGCTTTTACATCTTCATCGAGGGAACTTTCCACGGGGATATCCACCCCGGGAACATGATCCATCACGAGGGGAAGTTCTACTTCCTCGACACAGGCGCCCTCTCGACAGTCGGCGAGAAGATCCGCCGGGGGCTTTTCGAGTTCATGCGCCACCTCTCGAACTATGACTTCAAATCCTGCGCGGCAGCGCTGAACCGCATGGCCGCGAAGGAGATATCCGGAAAGCGTTTCGAGCGCTTCGAAGCGAAAATGCTCGACCTCTACGACGATTTTGAAGGCGCCACAGTGAGCGAGGTGTCGCTGACGAGACGCATGATGGAGACCATCAAGCTCGGCGTGCATGCCGGCATGACCTTCGAGAAAGGCATGTTCCCCATCATCAAGAGCATGATGTATCTCGACGGCATCGTGCTCAAAGGCCAGCCGGACATGGTGCTCATGGAGGAGATGCGCCAATACATCGAGGAATTCGATGCGGCGGAAAGGCAGGTCGCGCGATGAGAGAAGTAGCGATTGTCGGCGGCGGTGTGGGCGGCCTCGCCAGCGGCGCCCTGCTGGCTGCCAAAGGCGTGCGCGTCACCGTCTATGAAAAAAACGGCACGCTCGGCGGACGAAGCTCGAAACTGCAGCTCGGCGAATTCTCCTTCGACCTCGGGCCGACGTTTTTCATGTATCGGGCCGTGCTGGAAGAATTGTTCACCTCGATGAATTTGCATCTTGATGATCATTTGAAGCTGCGGAAACTCGATCCGCTCTACAGCCTGCACTTTGAAGACTTCACCTTCAACCCTTCCAGCGATGCCGACAAGACCCTCGAAGAAATCCGGCGTCGCTTTCCCGGCAACGAAAAAGGCTATCTCGCCTTCCGTCGCGACCAGGCCCGACGGTTCAAGCGGATCGCGCGCATCATGCGCATGCGTTTCGACAAGCCGTATCACTACCTTCATCCGAACGTCCTCCGGGGCATTCCCTACATCAATCCCTTCCGCTCGATCATGTCGCAGCTTCGACGCTACTACCGGGACGACTCGCTGATTCATGCGAGCGCCTTCCAATCAAAATACCTCGGCCTCTCGCCGTATGAGACCCCCGCCCTTTTCACCATCCTCTCCTTTCTCGAACACGTGCATGGGCTCTACCATGTCGAAGGCGGGCTCAACGCCATCAACCATGCCTTCGCGCGCATCATCGAAGCCCATGGTGGCGACATCCAGCTCAACACACCCGTTGAGAAAATTGAGACACAGGGCAGACAAGTGAAGGGACTTGTCCTCGAAGACGGCACGCGCGTCGTCAAGGACGGCTATTTCCTGAATGCGGATTTCGCCCGGGCGATGACCACCCTGCTCGATGAAAAGGCCCGCGGACGCTACACGGACCGCAAGCTCTCGCGCATGAAATATTCGCTCTCGACGTTCAACCTCTACCTCGGCATGGACACGCACTTCGACATCCCGCATCACAACATTCTCTTCCCTTCAGACTACGAAGCGTTCATCCGCGACATCGGAGCGGGCAGTCTGCCGGATGCCCTCAGCGTCTATCTGCACAATCCCTCGACGTTGGACCCCACGCTCGCTCCGAAGGGCAAAAGCGCCCTCTACGCCCTCGTCCCCGTCCCCAACAACGACGCTGGAATCGATTGGGACGCCCGTCGGGAAGCCTTCAAGGGACAGATTCTCGACACGCTCGAAGCGCGCACCGGTATGAAGAATCTGCGGGCACACATCGTGGAATCCAAGACCATCACGCCCCGGGATTGGGAACGCGACTACCACGTCCACAAGGGCGCGGTCTTCAACCTCGCGCACAACTATTCGCAGATGCTCTATTTCCGTCCGCACAACCAGTTCAATTCGCTCGACAACCTCTACCTTACCGGCGGCGGCACCCATCCCGGCAGCGGCCTGCCGACCATCTATCTCTCGGCGAAGATCTCCACGGACATCTTCCTCTCCAACATGGCAAGCAGAAAGTGAAACGCCGCTACCTGCGAAGCCTCCATCGCTGATCCAGCTTGCAAGAGCCGCCGCCTATCTGCTGAAACCCCCTACTCGAGACCATCAAGCAGAATGCTTTATCCTGCAGCCGGGCACTTGATACAATAAGTATGGATAGCATGAAAACGCTACCTGTCAAAAATTAAAGGAGGGTTTCACATGCGCTTGAAAGGTAAGGCCGGCATCATCACCGGCGGCAGCGGCGGCATCGGCAAAGCCACCGCGCAGAAGTTTCTGCAGGAAGGCGCGAAAGTCGCGCTAGTCGACATCGACGAGGGGGCACTCGAAGCCACACGCAAGGAACTCGAAGAACTAGGGACCGTCATCGCCATCCAGGCGGACGTCTCCCAAGAAGAAGACGTCAAACGCTACGTCGAGGAGACGAATCAGGCCTTCGGCACCATCGACTTCTTCTTCAACAACGCCGGCATCGAGGGGAAGAACATCCCCTTCAACGACACGCCGGTAGAAGAATTCGACAAAGTCATCAGCATCAATCTCCGCGGCGTCTTCCTCGGCATGAAGTACGTCGCACCGATCATGATCGATCAGCGGCACGGCTCCATCATCAACATGTCTTCGGTCGCCGGCCTCGGCGGCTTCCCCGGCATCACGCCCTACGTGGCGAGCAAGCACGGCGTGGTGGGGCTCACCCGCAACGGCGCGCTCGAATACGCGCCTTACAACGTCCGTGTCAACTCCATTCACCCATCCCCCGTCGAGACCCGCATGATGCGCAGCATCGAATCGGGCATGAACCCCGATGACGCCGAGGCCGCCAAAGAGGGTATCACCCAGATGATCCCCCTCGGCCGTTATGGCGAATCCGAAGAGATGGCGGATCTGGTCACCTTTCTCGCAAGCGATGAGTCCCGCTTCATCTCCGGGTCGCAATACCGCATCGACGGCGCGATGGGAGCGAAGGCCTGAGCGCTCAAGGATGGCCGTTGATGACGAGCCTTGTCTCATCACGGTTTTCCGCCAACTAAAAAACACAAAAAAAAGCCGCCGGATTGTATTCGGCGGCTTTTTGCCTATCAAGCCGGCTTCAGCGCGGATAGAGGTCCCCGATTTCATCGGTGTCGATCATCGCCCGGCGGTTGCGCTGTTTGACAATGAGGTCGTGGTAGCGCTCCGGGTCTTCGGTGAAGGCGCGGACCATGTCTTCTACGTAGGATTCGAAATCCGCTTCACAGAACCCTTCCTCGCACTGCTGGGTGTGCAGGGCGAAGAGCCGGTCCCCCGTGGTGCTCAAGTGCTTCTCCCTGGCGTGAAGGTAGAAATACAGGCGCTCGTTGAGTTCGGGCACGAAACGGATGCTCAGCCGTTCGGGTTCCTCCTTGCGGACGAAGATGCCGTCTTGATGCTCCACACGGAAGGGCACGATGGGCAGCTTCGTGCGTTCAACCTCTTCCCTGAGCGCTTCCGGCAGGGCCTGCCGGTCGAACTCGAGGAGGGAATGGTAATCGACGCGGAGGTCTTGCTGGGACTCACTTTGGAGCCGTTCGACCATCTCTCGCGCGCTCGCCCATTCACTCGCCGGGAAGCGTTCAACCGTCTCGAGGCAGCTTTGGACTTCTGATTCGGTGATTTTCCCCTCTTGCGGGATTGACAGCTTCTCGATCAGAATGTTTGCGTCTACCTGCGTCGTGTCGGTCTCGACTTCGTCATAGAGATAAGGCTTGTCATGACGCTTCTTGAAGCGTCGGTCCCTCACTTCTCCGTCTTCGTAGATCTCGACGTAGTTGAAGCCGGTTTCGTCCAGATTGTATCGTTGCCAATGCAGCATGCGTTTTTCCATGTTTCCCCTCCTGTTTCCTTGGTAGGTCCATTTTAGCACCGCAGGGCCCCATCAACAACTGTTATACACCCTGGCACTGCTGGAATATTCATACTTCTATTCAAATTGTAGAAGTATGAATATTTGCTGAAAGAAAACGCTACACGAGTCTTAAAGTCGCTGGCTATGCATCCATTATGGCTTTTCCATCAACGTGTTCCACCTCTTTTCGGAATAACAGTTTCTATGCATTTTGATCAATTTTTCCTCATACCCAATATATAAAAAGCTTTATCATTACGACTAACATATGGAGCAAACTCAGGACTATGTGTTAAAATTAGCTATAACTTGAAAATTTAGTCTCCTACAAACATGGACCG
>PULR01000007.1 GCA_003551005.1 Mollicutes bacterium | reverse complement strand
CTAGTGAACAAGTACCAGACGGTAACACCTATTGGTATACAGTATCTAAAGTAGATATTGGTAATATTAGCATGTCCGTTGAAGAATATCAAGATGGACTTACGTACAAATACTTTAAAACGTGGCAAGATATTATTAAGCCAAATGAATACTACAGTCCCCCTGCACTTTGGAAAAAAGATATTGAGTTTTATCGTATTGACGTAAGCAAACAGTTTTGGCTTCATAAACACACTTACAAAAAAGCCGTACCACTTCAAATCAATGAAGTTAACAACACATATGGTTCACCAGAAATTTTAACTTATGATGTTAACTTTTCTGTTGACGCAGTTAAACACGAATTTAAAGATATTTCTAGTGAATTAGAATCTTATGAAAAAGGTCTAATTGAAACAGAAATTGAGCGTAAATGGGAGTCTTCATCTGTTGATGAAAAACGTGCGGCTGAAATTATGGAACGAGTGGCGTCAGACTTACTGTAAATAGAAGAAGCAAGCAACCAGTTTAGGAGGTTTTTTATGAGTAATCCCGTGAAGTTTATAGATGAGGAAGAGAACAACGAAGTAATGGAAGATGTTGTTTCAAAAAGTGAGAGCAAAACATCAGATAATACAGAAGACAATTTAACGAATTTCTATCAAGTTGAACTTCCATCAAAAGGATATCTAGGTTATCCATCTGTTATTGAATATCGTGATGTTGTGTTTGGTGATGAAGTTAAGATTAAGATGGCAACCGATGAAACTTATATTCGAACCGTGAATAAGGTTTTAAAAGGTATTCTTAATAATCCGTCGTTTTATGATGATATCTGTATTTTTGACCGTGATTATCTCCTTCTTTGGACTTTTGCAAATAGTTATAGTCCAAAACAACCAATGCAAATGACGTGTCAAAGTTGTAATTCTAAAAATGATGTTACTATTGATCTTACAGAACTTAATGTTACTGACATTGACCCAGAAATCCCTGTTCCATTTAAAATGGATCTAAAATCTGGTGAAAGCATTGAAGTACATTTGCCTACGGTCTCTGATGAACTTGTTGCTGAATCTCTTTATCGTGATTCAAAGGAATATAATTTTGATGATTATATGATTCAGTCTACAATCAAGGTAAAAGACAAACAGTTCAAGAACCAAAAACAAAAGTTTGAATGGATCATCGAAAATATTAATGCTAAAGAAATTTCGGTTATTAAGAAGTTTCATGAACGGTTTAGCTATGGTGTAGATGATCGTATTGAACGTGAATGTGAAAACTGTGGGGAGGTAAATACTGGTCGATATCCCTTTCGCTTGGAGGACTTCTTCATTTACAGTGGACCAGAAGACGATTTTGAATACTATTTACGCCTTAACAAGAAGACTTAACCTTGGTGATCCACGTATAGTTTATCAACTTTCTATTCATGAAATAGGATACTTTGTCGATCAACTTAATAAAGAAGCCCAAGAATAGCAATTAATCTTGGGCTTTCTTTTTTGAATAAATAAGAATAGATCAATAATTTATGGGGTAAAAACATGAAAGATGAGAATGATAGATATATCACAGAACAAGAATTAGAAATCTTATCAAATAAAGCCGAACGTCTTATTTATGAATCTGTTGCACGGTTCCCAATTGAGCAGCGTGATCCGGGTGAGCCTGAATCTGAGCAACTAGAAGATAGTGAATCAGATATTGATGAACTTGTTCGTCGATTTGATTTAAGGCAGCAGGCTATTAAAGAATTTAGAAACAGATCCGATCTCCTTCAATGGATTAACGCATGGAACTCTCCAGCACATTACCATCCTGATGATCTTGTAAATCTGTATACTGAACTTACTGGTGTCAATAAAAGTTACAAAACTCTGACACGAATGGCAAAAGAACTCCATGAAAAATTTAAAAAGCTTGATTATAAGTCACCACAAGAACGCCATGATGCTTCAGTAGCATACCAATCAGCAAAAAGAAGAGCATCACAAGGTGCTGGTGTTGGTGGAACAACACGCGGATCTAATGTTAACACGGGATCAGGAAAATCAGTAAGTAGTGTTCAACCAGACTCATTCCCCGGCAAAGTCTATCGTAGTAAAACTCGTCTTTCAGATGACATCATTAAAAAGTGGAAAAAAACCACACTTCCTGAGTATCTCCGTGGTGAAACCACATATCTTCGCCACTTCATTATCGGATATGAAATGAAGTTTGGTAACCTTTTTTATGAAATTTGGTACAATAATAAATCAGCTACTTTTGAAGTTATTGATCGTCATGGTTATCCACTATTTGATAAAATGAACTCTTTAAGGGAAGCAGTTGATCGTTTTATCGATATGATTTCAGATAAAGAACCGGCAGAACGTGAAAAAATTGAACGAGATGCACGCAAATTTTATAGAGATGCACACGGTTCTATGAGTGCTGCTAAACGCCGTGAAAAACGGGCTGTCTTTGAATCATTTGATACTGATGAATTTGATAACCTAATGGAGTCTATCGAAAGCGAGATTGAACCATACTTTTATGAAGAAGACGATGAGCATCGTCAACAACGTCTAAAAGAATCAGATTCTATTCGCCAAATCCTTCATCAAACGGTTAAAGACGAATTACTTGAAGAATACCATGAATCAAAATTATCAGAAAGACAGGTTAAGCGCCTACTCTTTAACCTTGCAAGTGGATTTTTAACTGATAATGAACGTAAAAGCTACAATTGGTACGAGAAGGTTAAATTAACTGCTAAAAGAGGCTTCAGAAGTTTCTTCCGTCTTACTCTTGGTGACGTTCGAGCAGACTTCATCGTTGGCTTTAAGATTGGTGACAATGGTGTTAAAACTGAAATTTGGGAAATCTATCGTAAAACTGGTAATCGCCCATCAGAGTTCTATGTTGTTGATGTAACATCTAAGAAAGTTCTCCGTCGGAACTTTAAGAATCTACGTCAAGCAATTAATGAGATCCGTGATAGATTTATTATCGAATAATCAGGATAGAAAAAGACAAGATAAGGTCAACCTACTATGGCTAACAACAGTATACTATTTTCAGACAGCGTTTCTTTTGTAAACAAGTCAAAAGAAAGTCGCAAAGAACAAGAACAGCAAGAACGTTTGGTTCGGGCAACCGAAACCATGAAAGATGTTCTTGTTCGTTCACATCAAAAACGTGATTATGACTCATCACCT
>PULR01000053.1 GCA_003551005.1 Mollicutes bacterium | reverse complement strand
CCGCTCTCGACTACACGCATGCGGAGCATCCGACGCCGCTCGACTATCGGGAGTGCTGGCATACAGCGAAGAGCGTCGCGAAGTGGGCGTGGAACCGCTTTGACCTCGAAGCCTCAGACCGGCGGTTCTCTGCTAAGCAGAGTGCGCGTGGGCGGCGCAGCGGCGAAGTTCGGCGGCAGGGCTCCGATGCCGAGAGGCGCCCCTGGGAAGCTCTCGGGATCAGCCGCCGCACCTACTACTACCGCAAGAAGAAGGGCCAGCTCTAGCGTTGCACTCGAACCATAATCAGATAACAGCCCTCGAGCGCTTGCCGATCGAGGGTGGCCGAAGGCCATTAAACAGATAACGCCCCTCCTTGGAGGGGGTACAAGCGGTCTTTAGACCGGGATTTGTATTTTTGTACTTCTTTGTTTTTGTTGTTGTTGTTGCGCCGCAGGCCGGTTCCGATTTGCACCTTTCGGATCAAGCAAGGTTGTGGACCCATGCTTGATCGAGTGTGGACGCGCGTGTGGATACGCTTTGCTATCCACCGCCGTCCACACGTTCCGTGAGGACGATCAACATAGTCCACAACCGCAGCTTCCTCCGGCTCCGATCCGGATCCAGCAGGAGGAGTCGTTGCGACAAGGCGTTGGCCATGAGGGCGCGGATGATCCGTTTCGATGGAACTGCTGGGGGATGGCCGCGGATCAACGCATGGCGTCAGTCAACGCTCCGTCCCCTTCGTCCGGTCCAGATCCTCGCCAGGAGAACGTCCTGGCGAGGAGGTGGGTCATCGACGGAGGAGTATTCTGACGCGTTTTGTTTTGCGTTACTGCACACAAAAAGTGACCGCATCTTTTACCATACTTCCTCGGGGAAGTATGTGGGGCGCTGGTTTGTGGCTTCGTAAGATGCCCACAAAGCCGACCCCCGAAGCGAAGCGGAGTGGGGGAGGCAAGCGCCCACCGCCGAGCGAACACCGGAGGTGAGCGAGGCGGTAACTAAAGAAGGAGGCAAGCAGGATGCAGGAAGCGACGAAACGCGAGTATCGGCAGCTAGCGGAGCACGTCTACAAGCGCTTGGATGGCCCGCCATCGCCAAAGCGGTTGGAGCGTGCACTTAAGGAGGCAGCGAGCAAGCACCGGCCGGCTTACTGGCGGCGCCTGCGGCGTGCGATAGAAGTCGATCAGCGTGAGCGGGGATATCCGGAGAACGCGGATCGTGTCCGGGCAATCCAGAACCCTGCGACCCAAGGAAGCGGGGCACGTCCTCCTGGACGGCGGCCACGGCGGCGTGGAGTCAGTCGCAAAGAGCATCAGCGGATCGTTGCTGAGATCGACGAGAAAGTCGATATGCAGGTCGCTGCCGCCGTCACGCTCGCTTCGACGCTCGGCATCCGCCCATGCGAGATGCCTCACCTTCGGCTCAACCATGACGACCGGACGATTCATGTTCCAGCGGCGAAAACCACGGATCAAGCCGAGCGAGGCTTGAGCCGTTCAGTAACGGTTCCAGACTGGGCCTGGGAAGCGGTTGCAGCATCGGTTGATGTGCTTGCGGGGGCTCGCATGAAGCCGATACAGAACCGCTTAGACCGCCTCACAAGGTCGATTTGGCCTGCCCGCCGCAAGACTCCAAGGCCGACCCTTTATAGCTTCCGGCACCAGCTTGGGAGCGACCTGAAAGCGTCCGGGCTATCAAGGCGTGAGATAGCGGCAATTATGGGGCACCGCTCAACAGTGTCGGTTGAACAGTACGGCAACCAGCGGTCCGCCCGTAGCCGCAGATCTCTCCCTCGCTGCAACGATGCTGAGGCACTTGAAGCAGTACGGGAGAAGCACACCGACCCACCGAGCCAAGGCCAGAGCGTGACCCTGGATCCTCGGTAAACCGGCCTTATGTTCAACAGGCCACCACACGATCCGTTGCTTTGTGATACACTTTTCCTATAGTGTGAAGCAAAAAGCAACATGAGGGCGGCACGGGATGGATAAGCTGCGAGAGAACGAAGTCCGTGCGCTGGTCGATGCCGGTGCGATCCGAGGTGCCCGTGCGCTGGCAGACGGCGACCGTTGGTATGTCGTCCTGGACGTTGGCACTAGGCAGCGCGTGCTTGCGAGTCACCGAAGACACCGACGCGAATACAGGGACCTGACTCGACTCGTTAAGTGGCTGCGTGAACTAGGAATCGGCCGAGTCGAAGTGGACTCGACGCACTTTTCCAGCCAAGGACGGGCAGCACTATGAGCTTCAAGGCATGGTGCGAAAGATATGGCTATGAGCCTGATTCTCAGGAAGCAAGAGAGAACTGGGAGCGCTCACGGGCGAACCTTGATGCCCTTCAGCGGGCAGCTGCAAGGTCAGAAGCAAGGGAAGCGATTGAGCGTATCCAGGAGCAGAGCCGTGACGACGACAGCGACATGAGCCCATAAAAAGCGAAGCCCCCGCCCTGCGTTGCTTGGCCGGCAGACAGGACGGGGGCCTGGAGCCACTTGGTATGGAAAGAGTAACACAGCTAGACCTGTTCGATGAACGGTTACCGCATAAGCCGTACTGCTCTAACGACCTTGAGAGCGGCCTGCTCGTGAGGCCGCGCCGCAGTGCGCTCAAGCATCGCTATATCCAAGCGAATCCTCCTACCCTTCGTTTCTGGATGCTCCACGATGTAGATCGTGAGGGCGGGGCGCTCGCTTGGGATGATGCCAACCTACCTGAGCCTGCTTGGTCTGCGATGAACCCCGTCAACGGGCACGCCCACCTTGCGTGGGGCATCAGTGCCCCGGTGCTGACCAGTGACGCCGCCCGACAGGCCCCGCTGCGGTACTTGGCCGCCGTAGAGAATGCATACCGCGAGGCTCTGGGCGCAGATCGAGGATTCGGTGGCCTCATCACGAAAAACCCGCGTCACCACGGTTGGCGGACGCTATGGGGTCGGGTCATGTGCCGCGACCTGGGCGAGCTTTCCGAATGGGTGGACTTGCCCAAACACCTGCCTCGCCGTGGCGTGAAGCCGGAAACGGTCGGGCTTGGCCGCAACTGCGACCTGTTCGAGCACTTGCGACACTTCGCATACCGGGAAGTACGCGGATGGAAGAAGGCAGGCGGACGGGGCGCCTACATCTACTGGCAGCAGCACATCTACAGCACCGCTCTCGACTACACGCATGCGGAGCATCCGACGCCGCTCGACTATCGGGAGTGCTGGCATACAGCGAAGAGCGT
>PULR01000046.1 GCA_003551005.1 Mollicutes bacterium | reverse complement strand
CGGACTGAGTATTGATAACGCGTGCCGCCTGCGGGTCGCCGCCTTCCTGCAAGTAAAGGGTGAGAATGTCGCCGGTTTCAAAGTCTACCTCTTCGATCAGATATTCGCCGTTAGAGTCGGTGTCGGCGGTACAAGGGTCGGTGCCGTCCGAGCCGCAGGCGTCCTGGCCGTTGACCTTTAACCGAACTGTTCGATCAGATCCGACTGGAGTATCTCCGTGGTCATCATAAACCACTCCGGATACGGTCAAACCTTCCGGCGCCTCCCCCTCCTCCACCGTTACGGATTTGGTTGTCGAATACCGATAAACATACAACTGCCCCAAACCGGTATACCAAACATTGTCCCGGCCGCCGATGTGGTCGTAATGAGGTTCGATGTCACCGTCCTGCCAACCATCCTCACTCGAAAAATGGTAATAAACCATATGGATCTTTTGATTATCGCAAGCTTCATCAAAAGAGCTGTTTAAAGTTTCCAGATCATCATACTCACTCACACTGGAACGAGTACGCTCAAAAAGGTCTTCTCCATCGCTCCAATCGACATACTGCAAATTGTTCACGTCACCGGTTCGGCGAGAGATCAAGTAATCATATTCAGCCAGTTTTGTCCTAACAGTAGCGTCGGAATTACCGTGTGGTTCCACCCAACCCCAAATATATTGACCCCAGGGCAGATCCAATTTGTCCAACATTTCGGTTTTAGAATCACCGATCTCCAGGTCGTAATCATCGTAAGGAATATCTTGATGCGACCAGCTATGGTTGGTAGGTATGGTCCAGCCGGTATCAGTCCAGGTCTGTAACTGATCCCAGTACTCATCAGGATCTTCGGCGCCTCCCTCCATGTCCCCGACCACAACCGCCGGATTAGTGATCACTTGAGCACTCTCCGATTTCGCTTGAATATCCTGATAAACATTAAAGGTCCAATCACCGTCTTTTCCCAGATCATCAGCTATCATCACATTACCGCACTGGCGATTATCATAAAACCGGGACATGCCCATATAATCTACTTCCAGTGCATTTCCTTGGTCGTCTCTTATCTGCAACCAAACCTCCGGATTGACCCCGTCAAAACCGACCGATAGGTAAGCCCGGTTAGCGTCGTAATCAAACCGCACAACTTCTTCACCGTTGAAAAAGTCATTTGAATCCTTTGCTGTCAATTGCTCCCAAGTAACTTCGGTTTCGTGAGTTTTCCAGGCTGTCAGATCAGAAGCGGAAGACGGGATCTTAAAAACATAAGTGACCGGGTAGGTCAGACCGTAATCCTCAACATCCGAAATATCAGCTGACGCCTTAAAGGTCTCAGCCGGCAGGAATTCTCGCTCAAACCAGAGTCGGGGGTATTGGATCCGGTCCCGGATATGCCAGACTGCGGTGTTCAGTTCGCCGTCATGTTTCTCCTGCAACTCAATATCCCAGTCTTCTTCATAGGTAAAATAGTTCTTCATCTCAATAGTGTTTAAACCGGTGCCGCGATTTTGTGCATCTCCGATCATATCAGATGCTCCGGCTTCTTCAGTGTCGGCATAGGTGTTCGGAAAAGATACCGGAGTCAGATCTCCGGTCCAGGAACCTACGATCACACCCACTCCGTCCACCTGATCAGCGTTACCATCAGCATTCACTACGGTAGAGGCCACGTAACTGTTCTCGATAGGAGTATCACTAGCGTCGTATAGATTAATAGCATAGCCGATCAGACCGCCGATCCGGTGTTCGCTGGAGAGACCTTCCACCGATCCTTGGAAATAGGAATCCTTGATCGTAGTTTTACGAAAATATCCAAACAAACCGCCGACTCGACCCCCTTCAGAAGTTATACTGCCTTCCGCGCCGCAACGCTCAATAGAGCCGGGATCGTTATCGGTATCCACAAACCCGCCCAAAAAACCGGTATTGCTTGAATTATCGGTCCTGGTGTTATGTATTTGACCTCCCACAAAACAATCGGTGACCTTTAAACTACCGGTTGCTTCAGCCATAAGGCCGCCGGTTCTCCATTCACCTGTAACGTCAATATCTTTTAATATAAGCTGTTTAAATTCCGCATCAGAGGCATAGCCGAACAAACCTTGATGACTGCTTCCCGGTCGGTCAATATGAAGACCGCTTATCTCATAGCCTTGACCGTCAAAAACTCCGCTAAAAGGTGAAGCGCCGGTACCGATCGGCTCAAACCCTTCTCCGCCGTTCCAGCCTTCGGTTTCCGAAGCGTCAATATCACTCATTACCTGATAATGGTGATCCGGGTCCCAGGTGCCGGTGCCTTTATGATCCTCTCCGCTTCCCACCGCCTGCAGATCATCCGCATCATGAACTTCCCAGGTGGTTACCGAATCGAAGTTAGCGGTTACCGTCACATCCTGATTCGGCATAGTAAAAGTGGTATCCGGATCATTGGCGTCCGCGAAAGTACCGGTGGCCGCTTCCCAGTGACTGAATTCGTAACCGGTTTCAGCCGAAGCTGATATATCCACCTCCGTTCCGACAACATAAGGAGAGTCGTTAGTTTGATCAACGGCTTGGCCGGCGCCCGAGGGGGAGACGTCTAAGGTAAGAGTATAGGGTTCTTCTTTTACACTATACTCCAAACTATGAAGTCTGGATGAAGTAGCTGTGTTATTGGTAGCCAAATCCTGACGAACCCAGAGATATTTACCAGCCAGATCGTCTCCTGCCGAAATACCGTTTATAGAAGAACCGTTAGAGGCCTCCTGAAACAAATTGGAATCCCCGGGCTGCCAAACAGCACCGGATACCGTACCATCATTACTCCCTTCTGAGTCATAAGCGGTACTTCCCTCTCCTTCGTTAAGAGTCCAACTTCCGATTATTTCTTCTTCAGTTTCCTGATAATTTTCAATGATCTCAATACCATCTAACTGGAGATCTGTATAAAAATCCAAACTTCCTCTCAAGTTTCTTGCACCGAACGTTAAACCAAACTCAAAATCAGAAAAGGCGTGAGGGGTCTGTTGATGTTCATAGGTAATTGTTTTTTGTTCTCCGTTAACCCTTACCACCATCGTATTACTGGACGGAACCACCTCTAATTCAACATGGTGCCAATCATCGTTATTTAAACCAACGTCACCTGTACGACCGGACAATCTTCTACCATCATCATCCCCGATAAACATATAAAAATCTCCACTGGTTGTATGATTTATAGCCAACTGAAAAGCTGTGTCG
>PULR01000010.1 GCA_003551005.1 Mollicutes bacterium | reverse complement strand
TCAATGAACCCGGTCGGTGCTGTCCTGGTAGTCATCACACACTCTGTCGGGAAAACTGGCATCTTAGCCGGGTGAAACGTCTAAATTGAACTATCGAAATAAGGAGGTTTAAGATCGAAGCACCCGGGTGATCACTTCCAGTGATCCGCTGTCCTTCTCCACTACTACCCGGCTGTTCGCGATTAGCGTTTCCTCACTTGGAAACCCCGACCTTTCGGAACACACTGGAAAACATACCTTGTCGGCTAAACGGACGTTTTCGCCGGGTGAAATGCGCAAATCCTCTTTCTCATGACCGGTGTGGATACTGAACCCAGTTACCGGGTAATTCATCGGCGGAGTCGGGTAATTACCATGCACGAACTACGGTGGTATACAGCCGACCCTCAATGACTTGTCTACCCGACCTTTCGAGTCGGGTGGGCGTTATCGTGATCTGTCGGCTAAACAGGCATCTCTGTCGGCTAACACCCCGGAATTCAAAATCAGCACAATTGTGATTAAAAGGATAGTTAGGGTCGGGTGTTTTAGCCGGGTAATTGGTCGGCTCTCACCGACCATTTCGACTTTGACCGATTAGGAGAGAATTCCATTTCCTGTTTTCGTCTGTGAGTGAAACCTCAACTCCCACTCTGTCGGTAAAACCGACATCTGCGTCGGCTGAAACCCTTGAATCCGGTTTTCAACCCTCAGGTCTTCTTGAGCCCGATAAGCCGGGTCCCAGTACACGGTATAAGGACCGTGGATCTCGGGAATATCGGTGTTTCCAGCGACTGAAATGTGGTTTTTTGAGATTGGGTCGTTCACCCCAATGAGAGCCAGAAGGACGACCAAATTCGTGATCGATCTTTTGGTTGCCCACTATTATCTGGTAGGGCTATAGCCAGCCGCCAATCTCAGGTCACCAACTCCGCCAATTACGTCGTGCGATTTTGGATGTCGATTATTTTTATCGAGGTACCAATTATCCGGGTTCGAGTACCGGGTACTACGTGAATAAGGGGGGTTTCAGTCGACGTGCTCGAGAGTGAGTTCTGGCAGGTTATACTCAACCGGAGAGAACGTAGCGAAGTCGGCATCGTTGGTGAAAATCGTCGGTTCCCGATCGCGATGCTCGAATCCCAGAACGACGATCGGGATATCTTTTGGCTGAACGCCAGTAATTCTGGCGAGGAGTTGGGTGTGAACGTTCGATCGACGCTCGTCGAGTAAGGAGTCGGCGACATCGCGACTCGAGGGGGCTTCGATGAGTCCGGTCATTCGGGTAAGCCGAGTCAGAAATAGCGTCTTTAGCTCGTCTCGTTCTCTCGCTGTTAGCCCGGGTGTCCGATCGAACGCGTTGAGCGCTTCTTGCACCATGTAGGCGTTGATCGCCGATACCGTCTCCCCTCGTTCGATCTCGTCGAGAAGCCGGGTTGCTCGGTCGTTCGTCCCAAGCGTTCCGAAAACCCAGAGGTTCGTGTCGAGGATCTTCACGCGTGATCGGCGTACTCGTCGGCTGTTTCTTCACGAGCGGCTGCAACCGCGTCTGCGACCTTCTCTTCGTCGACACGCTGACGAAGATCTTCGAGTCGGCCGTGCAGTTCGTCGTCGCTCACTGGCTCCTGCTCGGCGCGAGCGAGTAACTGCTCGACGCGGAGCGCCGCGATCGCCGGTTCGTTGTTCAGTTCGATTAGGTGGCGACGGACGGATTCCTTGATGAACTCGCTCTTGTTCGTGTAGACGCCCGTCTCCTCGAGGAACTGTTCGATTTCCCGATCGAGTTCCTCGGGGAATTTGACGCTGACGTTGGCGTATTTCATGGTAATACCATGGTAGCACAAGCAGATAACGATTCGGTCAGTCCTCCAATAAGCGATCAGTCGTGCTGCGAACGGTTTTACCGTACCAAGTGCATGTGTTATCCATGACCTTCGCGTCTACGTGGAGTAATTTGCTCGCCGAGTGTGAAGCCCTCGAGGACGACGCGACACTCATCACGCCGCTGTCCGAGCAGCGGTTTCGAATTACGGACGTTCAAGAGCATCGCGTCATCGTTGAGTTCGTCGACTCGGAGGAGTCGCGCCCGCTCCAGCGAGAGCAGTTCGAAACGCTCGTCGGCCGGGTTCAGGACGGTATCGCAGAATTCGAACTCGATCGTCTCCCACCAGAAGCCGACCCGTATCCGGCGGTGTTGAGCCTCCACCCGCGTTTCGAGATCGACAAGCAAACCGGAACGCTCAGCGAGACCGACGACCCGACGCCGTCGCAGCTCGTTCGAGGAAGCTCTTCCGAGAGTGACGAGGAACGGACGGAACCCGACCTCGCAGTCTACTCGGACGCGCTGTTACTTGTCGATGCACTCGAGCGCTACGACGTCTCCGAGCTCGAAGAGATGGAAACTACCTCCCTGGTCAACCTCTATACGCTGCTCTCAGACGTCCAGCGAGATGCCGACAATCTCCGTGGGGACGTTGCGGACGTTCTGCTCGATCGCGTTCATCACGACCAGCCTGTTCACGGACAGTTCGGCTCCGTTCAGCGGACAGGGCGGACGTATCGGTCGCTCCGGGACGAAGACGAAGTCCTCGAGACGCTCGAGGACGCCGGCATTCCCCGTGAGCGGGTCACCAGCGTCGACTCGGCGAAAGTCGACGAGGCACTCGAGGTAACCGAGGTAGCCCCGTCGGACGTCTACGAGATCGAAGAGCGCGAGTACGTCCGTAAGGCCGAGGTCGACGAAGCGGAGAAGGAGACGCGGCTCCAGGGCCTCAAAGACCGGCTGGCTGCGACCGAGGGAGACGATGCCGAGGAGCTACGCGAAGAGATCGAGGAACTGGAGCGACGCATCAACGACCTCACGAGCTTTCGATCCGGTGCGGAGGTGTGAGATGACGGCCTATCGCTTCCGCGTCAAACTCGAGTGGGACCCGACCTCGCTGTGGCGAGATATCGTCGTCGGCGAGGACCGAACGCTCGCAGAGTTTCAGGCCGTGATCAACGACTCGATGGGACTCAATCAGGCCCACCTCTGGTTTTTCGGAACGGATCGAGACTACTGGCGAAGCAACGTGAAGTACCAGCGGCCCGAAGAGTACGAGGACCTTCCGAGTGGCGGGCCGATGCGGTGGGACGAGGCAGTCTACAACGCCGGGGAGACGACGATCGCCGACCTGGTCTCACAGCTGGATCTCGAGGTCGGTGACCGGATTTGTTACCTCTTCGATTACGGTGACGAG
>PULR01000016.1 GCA_003551005.1 Mollicutes bacterium | reverse complement strand
TTAGTAAATTTTATAAACGATAGGGTCGTGATAAAAATACGGGGCAGAGGGTTAATTCTTAAGGTCTTGCTTACCCCTTGATTTTTGCCTCTGCCTCTCCATATCGATACCTTACTTCTCATCTAATTCGTCACTCAATAGTCTATAGGCTCTTCGCTCTAAGGCAGTTAAATCTCTATATTGTGCTTTGTGCTTTATGTCTCGCAATAACTCCTTAATCTCTTGTCGTCTTGTGTGGTCGTCCATTTTATAACCTCCTGTATGTGCCCCGTGGGTTCTCGTATATAATAACCTCGTTCTTCATGTGTTCGATGACTTTCTCAATGTCGGGACGGGCTATCTGCTCTCCCGTCCATTGCTCTATGTCTTCAATTGTGAACCCGTTCTGTGTATCTGTTGCCTCTATTAAGTCTCGTATGACTCGGTGCTTCCCCCTTGTGCTATTGCTCATCTTAGTTAAAATCTCGCTCTCGCTCAGCCTCTTCTGGGAATACTCCATAAGGCTTATCACTGCTTCGCAATCTTCCACTGTTACTTCGCTTCGTAGGTACAACTTCGCATGTGCCTCGCTTAGTCTCTTTAATCCTGCTATCTGCCTGTTAGTTATGATTATGCTGTCCCCGTCGCCCTTCTTCCTTAGATTCTTGTAATAATTGATTAGGTGTTCTTGGGTCTCTTTGGTATGTTTCGGGTTCTTGCTTTTTGCTAATAATAAATATTTGCTTAATTTTTCTTTTTCCCAGGTTTCATCTTGTTCGTCTTCTATGAAAATCTGCCGTGCTATCCTCTCGTCCTCGTCCTCGTTTTGCTCGTCTATAATTAAAAATGTTAAGTCAAAACGGCTTAATAATGTGCTGTCTATGGGTATCTGGTTGATGTAGTCTTCTTCCTGGTTCCACTTCGACTTCTTAAATCGCCCGTTCTTGGGGTTCGCTGAGGCTATTACGGTAGTGTATGAGTTCATCTCGGCACTTACCCCTACCTTGTCTATGTAGACCTTGCCCGTCTCCATCCCTGTGTTTAACTTGGTTACATCCTCCCTTTTTACCTTATCCAATTCGTCCAAAATTAAATATCCGTTGTTGGCTTTTACAAGGGCTCCTGCCTCGGGCATCCAATTGCCCGTGAACTCGTCCTTTACTACTGATGCCGTTAGTCCTATCCCTGTACTCCCCTCTCCTGTTGATATCTTGGCTCTCGGCATTATGTCTGCCGTAAAATTGATTAAATCGGTCTTCCCTCGTCCTGCGTCCCCTACAAGTAAGATGTGGCTTCGGTCTCTTCGTTTTCCTCCTTTGCTTCCCCCCAATATGCTTAATATTATGCCCAGCTTCTCGTTTCCCATGCCACTTATGTATGGTGCGTAGGCTTCCGTGATTCTCTCCTTCAGGTCTTCTCGCTTGGATTCCTCCTCTAATTCTTGCTTTTCGTGAAAGGTTAGGTTTATGTCTGTGATGTCCTCCTCTAACTTTCTTATACTGTAACCCTCAATAAAAAACTCGCTTAGGGTCGAGGTTTTGTTCCCGTTTTTTTTTTTTCGCTCTTTGATTACTCCTGCAATCTCGACCTTGCTTCCTGCCTGGGTCATTGTGTCATAGTGTGGTAAGGTCAGGCTCCCTTCCAATTCTACCAACTTGGCTTTGGGTTGGATGTTGCTGTCTATCTCTTCCGTTAATTCCTCTATTACATAGGTTTGATAGTTGGTTGTCTCCTTGTCTATAAATTCCACGGATGACTTGCACTTCGGACATGCTCTGAGTTTTCTCTCCTCTTCAATCTGGGAGACCCCTATGGTGTCCTGGCTGTAAGAACACGACGGGTTCGTGCATAGGTATAAGTGCTTCTTGTCCTTGAGTAAACGGTCGCTCTTCCGTTTTACCATCGCTCTCGTCGATATGAACCGTCCCACATGGTCTTGCTGGATTGTGTGTAGGTGGAGTCTCTCCGTCTCAGGAGTATTATAATAACGGACTTCTCGTTGTCCTTGGAACTTCTCCTCTATCAATGCCCTTATATAAACCGTGATGTCTTCAGGCAACTCAATAAGGGCTTCGTATAGTTCTATGTCGTGACTCAATATATCGCTTAAATCTATCCACACCTCTGGGGTGTCCCTTTCCATCTCCCTCATAAAGTGCTTTTTGTTGTCCTCCATGTAAACATAAACTTTTTTTTGTAACTCTTCAGTTAATCCCATTTTATTGCCTCCGTTCGTCTCTTCATGAAGTTCTGTAGGTGGGTCTCCAACTGCTCCAAGTTGCTACTGCTTACCTCAATCCCTCGCCTCTCGCATTGCTTTAATAAAGCCCTCTCCTCTTTGAGTTCCTTCTTGAGGCTTTCTACATATAAGTCTTGTTGCTTCTTGATTGTTTCCTCAACATCCTTGCTCGTTTTTTCTATGAGCTGTCTCGTGTTCTCGCTCTCCAGTAGGGCTTGCCCCTTCTCGGTGAGTTGGTATGTCTGTATACTCTGGAGGGACATCTTAGGTGTGTTCGGTCGTGTCCGTCTTATGAATTCTTTCTCTTCTATGGTTGTCTTCCTCTCCTCGATTAAGTCTGCCTCAAGTAAAACCTGAACCTGGTATCGAGTTATTCTATGGTCTATGTTAGTTAATTCTCTAAAATAAGTCCATCCTTTTTTTCCTATAAAAGCTATAGCCGTACTGTACTTCCCGTCTATAATTAAGTCTCGTGTCTGTTTTTTCTGTCTCATTTTCTGTCTTGCTTACCCTCTAGGGTTATTTTAAAAGTTTATTCTGTTTTTATAAAATTGTGTTGTTACTCTATGACTCAAAACTATTAACTTGTTGTAGTAATAACTCCACTTTGCTTCTTTGGATAATTCAAAAATTCAGGAAGGTAGTTGTAATAAAAACAGTGCTCTTTTTTGCATAGTTATTATTATTACTACAAGTTCTAAACTTATTTATTATTATTATTATTATTATTATTATTATTATTACTACAAGTTCTAAACTTATTTATTATTATTATTATAAAAGTGTAGAAAGTGTAGAAGTAAAACTGTGAAGTCTATAGATACCAAATTTCCCTTTTAACTCTCTACGATGTTAGTAGAGAAGGCTGTAGTAAGGCGTAGCGAACATTTTAAAAATTAAAATTTAATTCTACGATATTAATTTAGGACAGGGTAAGAATTAGATTTCTTTGTCTTCGTACTATTTACTGTACTTTTCTTGAGGTCTAATCAGTTCATACTCAAGACTTCCTGCTCCATAATAGACTAATTTCTGTCTTATAGGTCCATAACCCATTTTGTCTAGAATATAGAAGCCATTCTCAAGTTGTTGTATGCCTTTCTCTCTCCTTCTT
>PULR01000037.1 GCA_003551005.1 Mollicutes bacterium | reverse complement strand
TCTCCAGCACGGCCTCGCTCGGTCTGGCGTGCGGAAGGGCGAACTCCTCGGCTAGGACGATATAGGGCCCATGTTTTTTGATGCTCTCGATCATGGCTTCCACATAGTCGTTCGTGATGTAGCCATCATTGAGCAAGGGTTCTGAAGCGAGACGGATAGCAGCGTCGTAACCGCTTACGTGCTCGATGATCTGCATGTGTTTTTTCTGGATAGGGGCGGCCACGCAAACACCCCCTTGCTTCCTTGATTGGTATAAACCACTTTTCACCTCAATTATATATGGCTTTAATAGGCTCTGTCAACCTTCCACCAATCCGGACAAATCCATTGACATATTGGAAAAAAACTTACTATAATATGGTATAGACCAGATGGGGGTGTTAATGTGGAAATCCGCATTTTTAAAAGTGAAGTGGAAGCGAGCCGTTTTGTTTGTAAGCGATTGATAGAAACGCTGGATGAATCCCGCTCAGTCAATCTGGGGCTGGCGACCGGCGGAACCTATGTCTCTACGTACGAACGGCTGGTCGATGCCTATCAAAGGGGAGAGGTCACTTTCAACCATGTCCGGACCTTCAACCTTGATGAATACCTCGATCTCTCCCCGGATCATCCCCAGACCTACCGAAATTTTATGCAGCGACACCTGTTCGCTCACGTAGATATCCCCGCTCAGAACATTCATTTTCCTCCAACGGACGAACACGCCGATTATTCGGCTTATGATTCGCTGATCGAGGCCAAGGGGGGCATCGACCTGCAGCTTCTGGGCATTGGCGCCAACGGCCACATCGCTTTCAATGAACCCGGAACGCCCTTTGATTCGCGCACGCACCGGATTAAGCTGGATGAAACGACCCGGCGCGCCAATCAACGCTTTTTCAAAAGATTCGAGGACGTGCCGCATTATGCGGTCACGATGGGCGTCGCGACCATTCTTGACGCCCGGTCCATCCTGCTTTCCGCTTTTGGCGAAGAAAAGGCGGAAGCGGTCCGGGCCATGATCAAGGATACACCAGATCCGCAAACGCCGGCGACTGCTTTACAGAAGCATCCGGATGTCACAATCGTGCTGGATGAAGCAGCGGCGCAAAAGGTAAGGGCGTGATCGGGTTGACTCCGAAATACATGACACTGGTCCGCGAACTTGAACGTCTGATCGAATCACTCGGGTCCAACGAGTTGATCCCTTCTGAACGTGAGCTGGCCGTCCGCTATAACCTTTCCCGGATGACCGTCCGCAAGGCTATCGACTATCTCGTCGCTCAGAGAAAGCTTTACCGTGTGAAAAAAGTCGGCACGTTCACCACCGACGAGCGGCTTTATAAACATATGCATCATTTCAAGGGCTTCACCAAGGAGGTCGAGGCCGCCGGCGGAAAGGCCTCCAACCGGCTCATCGAATACACCCTCAAGCCTGCCGTACAGCCGCTCGCGACCTATCTCGGAATCCAGGAGAAGGATCTCGTGTATCGTGTCGTCAGGCTGCGGATGAAAAACGATACCCCAATCTTCATCGATGAATCCCATTTTCCCAAAAATATCGTTCCCCTCGATGAGGAGATTGTCGAGGGCTCCATCTACGATTACATCCGCAACACGCTCGGGCACTCCATCATGACGGCCCGCCAGCGGTTCCGGGCGACCTTTCCGAAAGAAGAATACCAGCATTATCTAGAAGTCGACGCCTGGACCCCCGTCATGCATGTGGAGACAATCGCCCATCTCGAGGACGGCCGTATTTTCGAATACACCAATTCGTACATCGACACCCAGCGTTACGAGCTTGTCTCGACAAGCTATCAGGATTGAAGGAGGCCTAACATGTTCGAATTGACAGATGTTGTCTATCGGGATGTGTTGCGGGTCGATTCCATGATTATCCAGGCCGGAAGCGTCACCGCCGTTGTCGGGGAAAGCGGCGGCGGGAAGAGTACGCTGCTCAAGCTCTTGAACAAGACGCTCTCGCCGGATAAAGGGTCCATACGGTTCGAAGGCGAGGATCTCGCGTCGAGGGATTCGGTCACGCACCGCCGGCGGGTCGTGTATCTGAACCAGACTCCCTACCTTTTTCCGGGCACGATACGCAGCAACCTCCAGCAAGGGCTTTTTTTCCAGGGACGCGGGGAGGCCGACCAGGCTTCGCTGGCCGCCGTGCTGGAGGAAGTGGGACTGGACAAGTCTCTGGATGGCGATGTCAAACGACTCTCCGGCGGCGAACGTCAGCGGCTGGCTCTGGCGCGGGTGTTGTTGCTTGGCAGCGATGTGCTGCTTCTGGATGAGCCTTCCGGAGCGTTGGACGATGATTCCGAGGATGCGCTGCTGGCGATGGTTGTGCGTCTGGCACGCGAACGCGGCAAGACCCTTGTCATGGTCACGCACTCGAAAGCGCAGGCGCGGAAGCATGCCGACCACCTTTTCGTTGTGCAAAGGGGTCGCATCGAGGAGGTAGTCAGTCATGGAGAATGATGTCATCACCCTTGCCCCGTGGCAGGTGGCGCTCGCCTATCTGTTCGTCGTGGTCATCTTGTTCATCCTTCGCCGTCGCAGCATCCGTCGAGAGAAAATCCTGTTGCTGGCGACGGTGCGGATGACCATCCAGCTGATCGTCATGGGGTATGTGCTGACGCTGATTATCGACAACCCCCATCCGCTCTTGACGATGCTTGTGATCGTCCTGATGCTGGCTTTCGCGGTATTCACTGTCCTGCGGCGTTTCAAGGGGAGGATGTCCCCATCGCTCAAGCGTGTGGTGCTCATCACGCTTCCGGGCGGCAGTCTGGTGGCCTTGCTATATTTTCTTTTTGTTGTCATCCGTATCGAGCCCTTCTACAACCCGCAGTATTTCATTCCCATCTCCGGCATGGTCATCGGCAACAGCATGACCGGCATCACCCTCGGGGTGAACACCATGATCAACCGCTTCACGGATCAGAAGGCGGCGGTGATGGAGGCTTTGCATCTAGGGGCGACCCCTCGTGATGCTTCCCATGGCATCATCAACGAAGCGTTCGACCAGGCGATCATGCCCACCCTCAACAACATGCTCGGCATGGGGGTCATCTTCCTGCCGGGCATGATGACGGGGCAGATTCTCTCCGGAGTTTCTCCCTCCCTGGCGATTCTCTATCAGATCGGCGTGATGCTTGCGATTCTGGGTGGCGTCTCCTTCAGCACGTATCTTTTCTTGCGGGTCGGATACCGGACCTTTTTCAATCGGCAGGCTCAGCTTATCGGCATGGACTGATTTATTTGCTACCATTGTTGTGATAGAATTAAGATATCGTTTGGATGGAGGTCTGCCATGGATCATAACAAGCATCCGATCTGGCGCGTGAGTGTGGAAGAGCCGGGACGGTTCAAGCATCTTCTGACCGCCTTCAATGTCGCCTTGTTCCCGATTGTCGCCGCTGTCGTCTATTTTACGGGCGGCACGCAGTATGCCTATCTGCACATCATGTATATCCCCGTGCTGCTGGCCGGCTTCCTCTTCGGCGCTCCCGGCGGCAGTGTGGCGGGCCTTATCGGCGGCTTCATTCTGGGTCCGTTCATGCCGATAGATACAGCGACAGGCGAGATGCAGCCGTTTTTCAACTGGTTCTACCGCATGGTCTATTTCGTGCTGCTTGGCGGTATCGTCGGTTTCGTCTTCAATTCGCTGCGGTTGAACATGCGGACCGTGCTGACGGCGCATACGCATAATGTGGACACCGGCATCATCAACTACAACCACTACATCCGCAACTACGACATCGATGCATACCGCCGCGACCGTGTGACGATGGCCGTGCAGATCAACAACTACGATTCCCTGCTGGTGCTGCTGGGTCGCGAAGCTTATCATGAGCTGCTGCGAAACTTCTATTCCGCGCTCGAGCGGGTGCTCGGCGAGCAATCGCTCGTCTTCCAGGTGGACATGCACCGTTTCTGGGCCGAGATTCCCGGGGAAACCTTCCGGGACATCCGCGATACACTTCCGGAGACGTTGGAGCAGGAAAGCTTCTACAGCGAGCAGGTGCCGCTGTATGTGGATTACTCCATCGGGACGTCCTTGCCGGATCCCCACAAGACCATCCATCAGCGTTTCAAGGAGAGCGATGTGGCGGCCTTGCACGCACGGAATTCCGGTGTGAAGTTCGCCATCTATCACGAGGAGTATGAATACGACGAACTGATGTTTCATCGGCTGGCCGAACTTCCCAAAGCCATCGAGAACGACCGGCTCTTCTTGGAATACCAGCCGGTGGTGGACCTTCGGGACAACACCATCCAAAGCCTTGAAGTTCTCGTCCGCTGGCAGACCGAGGACGGCATCCTCTATCCCGGCGACTTCATCCACCTTGCAGAGGAGACCCGCCTGATCGACCGGCTGACCCTCTGGGTACTTGAGCGTATAGAGCAAGACCTGGAGCGCATTGATGAGACGCATTCATCGATCGACATCGCCGTCAACATCTCTCAGAAGAATCTGCTCGATCTGTCGCTGCAGGCCAGTTTCCGTAAAGTCCTTGACAGGATGGACCTCAAGCAGCGGCACTTGCAAATCGAGATGACCGAATCGGCGATGATGCATAACGCGATGACCACCCGCGCCTTCTTCGAGTCCTTGTCGGATTACCCCATCAAGACGGTTCTCGATGATTTTGGGACCGGCTACTCGTCGCTTGCCTCATTGCACGAACTGCCGGTGGACATGGTGAAGATCGATCGAGGCTTCACGCTCAACATCGAAGAAGACGACTACATCTACCGCCTGGTCAGTTCAATTATTGAGCTCACTCATGATCTGGGACTCGAGGTCATTGCCGAAGGTGTCGAGGACGAAAGCACTCTGCAGGAGATCAAAGACCTGGGCTGCGATTATGTGCAGGGTTTCTATTTTGCCCGGCCGATGAAGCTCGAGCCGATGCTCGATTGGTTAAAAGCAAAGTCGAGTGGATCTTGAGCAACCATACGGATAGATAGGTAAGAACAATCACCGACAGCCTGTCGACAATACTAGGAGGAATGACAGATGGATTTTTCTCAAAGCGAGATTCTTTTCGCTTTCACCCTGACGCTGCTGGCCGGACTATCGACCGGTATCGGCAGCGCCATCGCCTTTTTCACCCGACGGACCAACGAAACGTTCTTGACCGTCGCCCTGGGGTTTTCCGCCGGGGTCATGGTCTATTTGTCCTTTGTCGAGATTCTTCCGGAAGCGTTGGAAAGTCTCGAGGCGGCTACCGGAAACTACTATACGATCGGCACGGCCGCCTTTTTCGCAGGCATGGTCCTGACGGCCTTCATCGACCGGCTGGTGCCGGATACCATCAACCCCCACGAATACCGTAATGTAGAAGAGTTCGAGACTTACGATGAGAGCGAGCGTGACAAATCGAAGGCCCTGATGCGCACCGGTGTCGTGGTCGCGCTGGCCATCGGCCTGCACAACTTCCCTGAAGGCCTCGCGACATTCATGGCCGCCTTGGAGAACCCGGCCCTCGGCATCAGCATCGCCGTCGCCATCGCCATCCACAACATCCCTGAAGGCATCTCGGTCAGCGTCCCCATCTATTACGCGACCGGTTCGCGTACGAAGGCCTTCTTCTGGTCCTTCCTCTCAGGACTCGCCCAGCCCGTGGGCGCTTTGGTTGGCTTTTTCATCATCTCCGCGTTCGTCACCGACATGACCTTCGGCATCGTCTTCGCAGCCGTGGGGGGCATCATGGTCTACATCGCCTTCGATGAGCTGCTGCCCACGGCCGAGAAATACGGCAAGCACCACTTAGTCATCTATGGCCTCCTGGCCGGCATGGCCGTCATGGCTATCAGCCTCATCCTTCTGCCTGCAGGTTTCTAATCCGCCCTTCACGGCGGATTTTTATTATCCCCCTTGACAAACACGAGGGCCGCGAATATAATGTAAGTAGAAATTAGCACTCGGAACCATTAACTGCTAACAAACAAGGAGGGATGGCCATGTTTAAACTCACACCGTTCAGCGCAACACCCCGTGTACGCAGAAGGGATGACTTGACGGACTTCATCGATGATTTCTTCACCACGCCGTTTCGCACCTTCCGTAACGAAGCTTTCCGCATCGACGTCGAAGAGCAGGATAACGCCTATGTGATCAAGGCGGACATGCCCGGCATCGAGAAGGACGAGGTCAAGGTCACCTATGACGACCAGGTGCTCAACATCTCGGTCAACCGCGACGAAGAGAAGACTGAAAACGAAGAAGAAGGCAAGAACTACCTCTATCGCGAACGTCGCGTGCATTCGATGCATCGGGCGATCCATCTGCCCGACGTTGATCCTTCCAAGCTCAAGGCGAAGCTTGAGAACGGCGTGCTGCATGTCACCGCAGAGAAGTCCGAAGTACAGGACCAAGGCTACGTCGTCGACGTCGAGTGACGTCGGAATGCTTCAGGGCTTCGGCCCTGAAGTTTTTTTTGAATACAGTGTAGAAAGAAAGGAGTGACGGCATGAAACCCGAGAACATGACGGCCAAGATGCGTGAGACTGCTCAGGAAGCGCAGAACGTGGCCTTGAGATACAATCATCAGGAGCTGACGCCCACACATTTCCACCTGGCGCTGCTTTCTATCGGGGATTCGCTCATCGTCGAAATTCTCAAGAAACTCGGCATCGACACCGCCGCTTATACGGATGCGGTGCGCGAGCAAATCGAGAAGCTGCCGGAGATTGACGACCCCGGTGATCTGCGCCTCACCCGTGAGGCGAGCCGGGTGATGCTCAAGGCCGAAGACATCATGAAAAGCTACAAGGACAGCTACATGAGCGTCGAGCATTTGTATCTCGCGTTGTATGAGCACAAGGATTCGAGGCAATTGATGGAACGTTTCGGTGTCGACCGCAAAAGTTTCGAAGAAGCGCTCAAGGACGTCCGCAAGAATCGGACCGTGGAGTCGGACAACCCCGAAGCCTCCTACGACGCGCTGGAGAAATACGGACGCGACCTTGTCCAGCTTGCCAAGGACGGCAAGCTCGATCCCGTCATCGGACGGGACGGCGAGATCCGCCGGGTCATCCGCATCCTCTCGCGCCGGACGAAGAACAACCCGGTCCTGATCGGCGAGCCCGGTGTGGGCAAGACGGCGATCGCCGAAGGACTTGCGTTGCGGATCGTCCGGGGCGATGTGCCCGACGGGCTCAAGGACAAGACCATCTTCGCGCTCGACATGGGCGCGCTGGTCGCCGGAGCCAAGTACCGCGGCGAATTCGAGGAACGCTTGAAGAGCGTCCTCAAAGAGGTCGGCGAAAGCGACGGACAGATTCTCCTGTTCATTGATGAGCTGCATCTGATCGTCGGCGCCGGCCAGACCGAAGGTGCGATGGACGCCGGCAACATCCTCAAGCCGATGCTCGCGCGCGGCGAGCTGCACGCCATCGGAGCGACGACCCTCGATGAATACCGCAAGCACATTGAAAAAGACGCGGCGCTTGAACGCCGTTTCCAACCGGGGATGATCGACGAACCCTCCGTCGAGGACACGGTGTCGATTCTCCGCGGCATCAAGGACAAATACGAAATCCATCACGGCGTGCGCATCGCCGATCAGGCGCTGGTCGCGTGCGCGAAACTCTCGCACAAATACATCAGCGATCGCTTCCTGCCGGATAAGGCGATCGATCTGATGGACGAGGCGGCCTCCCTCATCCGCACCGAGATCGATTCCATGCCGGATGAGCTCGATGAACTCTCCCGCAAGCTTCTGCAGCTCGAGATTGAGAAGACATCGCTTGAAAAGGAGGACGATCCACAGTCGCGGAAACGTCTGGAGAATGTAAAACAGGAGATCGAGGAGCTGCGCGAGAAACACGACACCCTCAAGGCCAGATGGGAGAAGGAACGCCAGGGTGTCGGCGAGGTCAAGCGCCTGAAGCAGAAGATCGAGGATATCCAGCGCGAGATTGACGAGGCCAGCCGCAACTACGACCTTGAGAGACTTGCGAGACTGAAATACGGCGATCTTCCTGAAGCCGAGAAGGCGCTTGAAGAGGCCAAGGCCGCCGAGGATGAGGAGACGACCCTCATCAAGGAGGAAGTCGGCGAGGAAGAAGTCGCGGAAATCATCTCCAAATGGACGGGGATTCCGGTTCAGAAGCTCGTCGAAAGCGAACGCGAGAAACTGCTCAGCCTCGACGAGACCCTGCACGAGCGGGTCGTCGGGCAGGATGACGCCGTCCAGAGCGTCGCCGATGCGGTGCTGCGTGCACGGGCGTTCCTCAAGGACCCCGAACGCCCCATCGGTTCGTTCATCTTCCTCGGCCCCACGGGCGTGGGCAAGACCGAGCTCGCGAAGACGCTCGCCCAGGCGCTCTTCGACAGCGAGGAGCAGATGGTCCGCATCGACATGAGCGAATACCAGGAGCGGCATACCGTTGCGAGGCTCATCGGGGCGCCACCGGGCTATGTCGGCTATGAGGAGGGCGGCCAGCTCACCGAGCGGGTCCGCCGCAAACCCTACAGCGTCATCCTGTTTGACGAAATTGAAAAGGCGCATCCAGAAGTCTTCAATACGCTTCTGCAGCTTCTGGATGACGGTCGGCTCACCGATGCGAAAGGCCGTGTGGTGAATTTCAAGAACACGGTCGTCATCATGACCTCGAATCTCGGCAGCGAGCTGCTGCTTGAAGGACTCGATGAGGAGGGGAACATCCGCAGCGACGTCGAGAAGGAGGTCTTCGAACGCCTGCATCGCCATTTCCGTCCCGAGTTCCTCAATCGCATCGACGACACCATTCTCTTCAAGCCGCTCAGACGTGAAGAGCTGCTGCAGATTCTGGATCTACAGATCGAAGAGGTCAATCGTAAGCTCGAAGATGAAGAGATTCGAGTCACCTTCAGTGAGGAAGCCAGGCAGCATGTGCTTGAGAAGGCCTATTCCCCGCAGTATGGTGCTCGACCCATGAAGCGCTACATCCAGCGGCATGTCGAGACGGCGCTCGGCAAGGCCCTCATCAGGGGAGAGGTCAAGCCGAAACACACGGTCACGATCGATATCGAGGATGAGCAATTCGTATTCAAGACTGCATGAGGCGCCCTTCAAGGCGTCTCTTTCTTGTCTTGCCAGCATGGGGGGCTGTGGTATAATGACCCTGTCTAGAACATACCGATACTGAATGGACGGGGTGGCTTATGCGCATTCGAGAGCATCCGATCCTCCGCTTCAAAGAACGCAGCAAGATCGCTTTTACGTTTGATGGCCGCACACTCTATGGCGAGGCGGGCGACACGATTGCCGGCGCCCTGCACGCCAACGGTGTGAAGGAACTCAGCCGCAGTTTGCATCTGCATCGGCCGCGCGGATTCTACTGCGCCATCGGCAACTGCGCCTCCTGCCACATGACGGTCGATGGCGAGGCGAACGTCCGTACCTGCATCACCCCCTTGAAGGCCGGCATGGTCGTCAAGACCCAGCAGGGGAAGGGGCGAGTCGATGGGTACTGAAGAAGCTGTCGTCATCGGCGCCGGCCCGGCCGGACTCTTCGCCGCTTATGAACTGCTCCTTGCAGGGGCTGATGTGACGCTCATCGACCGTGCCGCTCAAGCCGGCGGTCAGCTCGTCAAGCAGACACACAAGTTTTTCGGATCGAAGGAACACTACGCATCCATCCGTGGCATCGACATCCGCCATCGTCTGGAACACGCGTTGGAGAAAAACGGCGACGGCCGTCTCCGAACGCTTTATTCTACGACGGTGGCGGGTTTTTATGCGGACGGCGCCCTTGCCTGTGTGAAAGCGGAACGCTATTACCGCCTGCATCCGGAGGTCGTGGTCGTGGCTACAGGCGCGAGCGAGCGGACTGTCGCTTTTGCCGGCAACGATCTGCCGGGGGTGTATGCGGCCGGCGCCGTGCAGACGCTCATGAATGAACAAGGCATCCGACCCGGCAACCGGGCGTTGATGGTCGGCAGCGGCAACATCGGCTTGATTGTCGCCTATCAGCTCATGCAGGCGGGTATTCAGGTCGAGCGTGTGGTCGAGGCCGCGGATGAGATCGGCGGCTATCAAGTGCACGCTTCAAAGCTGAGACGCCTTGGTGTGCCGATCGAGACGAAGACGACCATCAAGCGCGCTTTCGGCACGAATCAAGTCGAGGGTGCGGAGATCTGGCGGCTCGATGCCAAGGGGGAAGGCATCGCCGGTAGTGAGGAAAGGCTCACAGTCGACACCGTCTGTCTAGCCGTCGGGCTCTCGCCACTCGTGGAGCTGCTCTCGCAGCTGAGCGTGGACACCCGCTTCATACCGGAATTCGGAGGCGTGGCGCCCGTGCTTGATGAGACGTACATGACCTCGCGTCCGGGCGTGTTCGCCTGCGGGGACGTCGCGAATGTCGAAGAAGCGTCCACCGCCATGGTGGAAGGTCGGCTCGCAGGCATTCACGCCGCCGGTTATCTGAACAGACAGATTCCCCGCAGGAAGGAAAAAATCCAGGCACTCGAAACCTCGTTAAGGACGCTGCGCAGCGGCCCGGCGTCCGAACATGTACGCAAAGGGCTGAGAAAGGTGGGGGAACATGCTTAAGGAAACCGGTGTCGCGGAACCCAGAATGATTCGTTCGGTCTTTCCGGATTCACGCGTCCTAGTGAAACCCAAGGCCATCATCGAGTGCTACGAAGCGATTCCCTGCGACCCGTGCGAGACAGCCTGTCCCACCGGCGCCATCGAGGTCGGCGCCGATATCAACGCCCGACCCGTCCTCGATGTTGACGCCTGCACCGGGTGCCGGCGCTGCGTGACCGCCTGTCCCGGACTGGCGATCTTCGTCGTCTCGATCCAGGAGGACAAGGCCGTCTTCACAGTGCCCTATGAAATGCTTCCCCTGCCTGAGGAGGGGGCACTTGTGAACGTCGCGGACCGATGTGGCCAACCTATCGGGACCGGCGAGGTGCGGAAGGTGAGAAAGCACGCCGACCGTACGGCGAGCATCACTTTTGCGACGGATAAGGGATTGCTGTATGAGGCAGTCACGGTGGTGGTCGACGATGGATAAGCGTGATGTGATTGTCTGCCGTTGTTCCGATCTCACGCTGGCCGATCTCGAGGCGCTTTTCAATACCGGCTACAAGACCTTCGAGGAGCTCAAGCGTATTGCGAGAATCGGCATGGGGCCCTGTCAGGGGACGACCTGCGGACCGATCGTTCGCAGTGCGATTCACCGACGCTTCAAGGAGCCGATTGAACGGATTCCCTTACACAGAGCCCGCCCTTTCAACATCGGCATCAAGCTCGGGGCGATCAAGGAGGCGGCGGACGATGAATCCTAAAGAGGCGCGTATCGTCATCATCGGCGGCGGCATCAGCGGAGCGAGCATCGCCTATCACCTCGCTGAAGCTGGATGCACGGACGTGACACTGATTGAGAAAGGCTATCTCGCCAGCGGCGCGACCGGCCGCTGCGGCGCCGGGGTGCGCCAGCAGTGGGGTACGCGACTCAACTGTCAGATGGCCAAGGAGAGCGTGGCGTTTTTCGAGCGGGCCGAGGAGATTCTCGGGTATGACGGGGATGTCGAGTTCAAGCAGGCGGGCTATTTGATCGTGGGGACCAACGAGGAGGAGGACGCCCGCTTCGCTGAGAACGTCGCGCTTCAGCAAGCTTTGGACATCCCGGCCGAACATCTCACACCGAAGCAGGCGAAACGCCTCATTCCACACCTCAACACAGAGGGCGTGACGAGCGCGACGTTCTGTCCGACCGATGGGCATCTCAATCCGTTCTTGATGACCGATGCCTTCTACCATGCGGCTTCTGAGCGCGGCGTGCGCTTCAAGACGTATACCAAGGTCACCGACGTGCGCGTTAAAGACGGGCGCGTCGCAGGGGTTGAAACAACGGCCGGTGACTATCCGGCGGATGTGATTATCAACGCCGCCGGCGGCCACGCCCAGCTGGTCGGACAGATGGCCGGCGTCGAGATTCCCGTGCAGTCGCAGAACCGCGAGATTCTGGTCACTGAACCGATCGAGAAGATCCAGGATCCGATGGTGATTTCCTTCTCCCGCAACATCTACTGCCAGCAGACCCCGCATGGTTCTTTCGTCATGGGACGCGGGGACAACCGGCCCAGCGGCTATACGACCGAATCGAGCTGGCAGTTTCTTGAAGCCATGGCGCAGACGGCTGTCACGCTCCTGCCGCCGCTTAAGGACCTCCGGGTCGTGAGGCAGTGGGGCGGGCTCTACAATCTCTCGCCCGATCGGCAGCCGATCATCGGCGGCACGGAGGTCGAAGGCTTCTACATCGCCTGCGGCTACAGCGGACACGGGTTCATGCTCGCGCCTGTCACGGGCCGGCTGATGAAAGAAATCGTTCTCGGGGAGAAACCCTCGCTGCCGCTTGAGGAGCTTTCCTTGGAACGCTTTGACGGTGAAGATACGGAAGCCTACGAACAAAGCGTCGTGTGAAGCTTGAAACCGAATGGCCGGTGCGCTTGTTTCGGGGAGTGGGTTTTTGTTATGCTTAAGTTGTCTCACGAAGAAAGGACAGATAACGATGGACCCCGCTCTTTACAAGCTGTTTTTCTCCTTCCTCAAGATCGGCGCGTTCACGTTCGGTGGCGGCTATGCGATGATTCCGCTGTTCGAGCGTGAGTTCGTGCATCGATACGGCTATCTGGATGAAGAGGAGTTCGCCGATGCGCTCGTCATCTGCCAGTCGCTCCCCGGCGTGATCGCCATCAACTTCGCCGTGTTCATCGGCATCAAGCTCCGCGGTGGCGTGGGTGCGCTGGTAAGCGGCATCGGAGTGGCGCTGCCGAGCTTCATCATCATCATGGTGATCGCGGCGTTTTTCTTTCAATACATCGAGAATCCCTACGTCGAGGCGGCCTTCACCGGCGTGCGCGTCAGTGTCATCGCCCTCATCTTCACCGCCGGATTCCGGATCTTCCGTCGGAACCGCACGCTGTTCGGCGTTTTTTTGGTGGCGCTGACATTCGTTCTGGTCGCCATCGCTTATGTGCATCCGTTCTTTGTCATTCTCGCGATGGGACTCTTTGGTTATGTGAGCTCGAAGACGAGCGAGGTGGTCGACCGTGCAACTCGTTAGTTTGTTCTTCACCTTCATGCTCATCGGCGCGGTGGCCTTTGGAGGCGGCTATGCGATGCTACCGCTGTTTGAACGCATGATTGTCGACACGCACGGGTGGCTCTCACGGTCGCTTTTCATCGACATGATCGCGCTTTCGCAGGTGACACCCGGTCCGATCGCCATCAACAGCGCGACGTTCATCGGCTTTCAGATCCGCGGCGTGTTGGGCGCGTTTCTGACCACGACCGCGTTAGTATCGGTACCGGTCGCGCTGATCTCGCTGGTCAGTTTCAATGTCGAACGCTTCAAACGTTCCCAGGCGGTCCAGGCCATCTTCACCGGTCTGCGCCCGGCCCTTGCGGGTCTGATCTTCGCAAGCGCCTATTCGCTCTCTTCGGATACCATCTTCGATGTGTGGACCTTCGCGGCGTTCGTCGTGTTCTCGTTGCTTCTGATCCGCTTCCGGGTCCATCCGATTCCCATCATTATTCTCGGTGCGGTTTTCGGATTGCTCGTCTATTCAGACCTGCTTCCCGCGCTCCCGTTCGTATGAAAACGCCCCGGCTTCTGCCGGGGCTTTCCCTTCACGGGGTTGTGATGTGGTATAATCAGACAGGAAAGGAGAATCGACCATGCATGCACACATCATCGGCGCCGGTCTCGCCGGCAGCGAGGCCGCCTATCAGCTCGCCTCCCGCGGCGTCCGGGTGACGCTGCATGAGATGCGGCCCAAACAGCAGACCCCCGCACACGAGACCGACCTGTTCGCGGAGCTCGTCTGCTCGAACTCGCTCCGCAGCAACCAGCTCCACAACGCCGTGGGCGTGATGAAGGAGGAGATGCGGCTGCTCGATTCCCTCATCATGCATGCCGCGGATGCAAGCCGCATCCCGGCCGGCGGCGCGCTGGCTGTGGACCGCATTCGTTTCGCACAGACCGTGAGCGAGACCCTCGAGTCGCATCCGAACATCACCGTGCGACGCGAGGTCGTCGAGGAACTTCCGGACGCCCCTGTCATCGTCGCCTCCGGCCCGCTCACCGAAGGGCCGCTCGCGGAGGCCATCCAGCGTCACACAAACGACGAGCGCCTGTATCTTTACGATGCCGTCGCGCCCATCATCACCAAGGACTCCGTCGATTTTGATGTGTGCTATCGCAAGAATCGATACGAATCCGGCGAGGGTGACTACATCAACTGCCCGATGGACGAAGCGGCTTATGAACGTTTCTATGAAATACTGGTGAACGCCGAGACCGTCAGCCACCGGGATTTCGAGAAGAACGTCTTTGAAGGCTGCATGCCGATCGAGGCGATGGCAAGGCGAGGCAAGGACACGCTGCGCTACGGTCCGCTCAAGCCCGTCGGTCTCGAGCGTGAAGGAGAAAAACGTCCCTACGCGGTCGTCCAGCTGCGCAAGGACGACGCCCGAGATACGCTCTACAACCTGGTCGGCTTCCAGACCTCCCTGACCTATGGGGAGCAGAGGCGTCTTATCCGAAGCATCCCCGGCCTTGAAGCAGCCGAGATCCTTCGCTACGGCGTGATGCACAAGAATACCTTCTTGAACGCCCCGAAACACTTGCGGGCCACCTATCAGAGCCGGCACGATTCAAGCGTCTTCTTCGCCGGTCAGATCACCGGCGTGGAAGGATATGTCGAAAGCGCGGCGAGCGGCATCGTCGCGGCTTTGAACCT
>PULR01000017.1 GCA_003551005.1 Mollicutes bacterium | reverse complement strand
GGGATCTTCATCCTCCGGGCATGCGGCAAGCGTGAACACCAGCGTACCCAGAGCCAGAACCATGAATAGTTTCTTGAAATCCGGCATAATGCAACTCCTTTCGTATTTTTGTTGCTTTATAGTTTTGATGCACTTGTTGATGATGGTTAAAGGGCTTACATGGTCAGCTTCAAGTCTTTCAGGCGTTTTTCTTTGAATCGGCGTCAAGGGCTTACATATCTTCACCCATTTCCTATGATATACGTTCAGCGGAGATGTTTCAACCCGCACGCCGTCCGTTCAGCCCATCAGACCAAGGAGGAACAAAAGGGCCAGCACGATAGCGGCGAGCGAACTGATGAGAGCGCCGATGAAGAAGGCGGCCGCATGTCGGGGGAGGGCCCTTCGCAGACCAAGATAGAGCACCAGTCCGATGAAGGGGAAGAGGACGCCGAGAAAGGCGAAACCGATGTTGCCCTTTCCATAGAGCATCCACATCTTGGTCGCATCGGTCAGCCGGTTACATGTGGGGCAGACCTCCCGGTCTGCCTCTAAAGGGGCATGGCAGTTCGGACAGTATCGCATGCATCGCCTCCTGAAGACGGATTGCTTCAGTTGATTCGCTGTTCGTTCTCTTTATCAAAGAAATGAGCGTTCTCAAGATCGAAGATGAACTTGATCCGGTCGCCGATGCCGACATCGGTGCGAGCGTCGACCCGGGCGGTGACTTCACGCCCCGCGACGTCGATGGTAATGTTGGTTTCCGAACCCATGAGCTCGGCGATCTCGACATTGTATTCGAGGATATTCTCGGGCGTGGCGTCAAACATATCCCTGTCGTCATAGACATCCTGCGGACGGATGCCAAGTGTAACGGTGCGTCCGGTGTAGCCCTGGTCCTTGAGCGTGCCGAACACCTCATCGGGCAGGACCAGTTCGAAATCATCGGTCTTGAAGGTTCCCTGGGACGTAATCTCCCCGTCAAGGAAGTTCATCGTCGGCGTCCCGATGAATCCCGCAACGAACAGGTTCGCCGGGCGGTTGAAGATTTCAAAGGGCGTGCCGACCTGCTGGATGAACCCATCGCGCATAACGACGATGCGGTCGGCCATGGTCATCGCCTCGGTCTGGTCATGCGTGACATAAATCGTCGTCGTCTCGATGCGGTGGTGCAGTTTGACGATCTCTCCGCGCATCTGCACGCGTAGTTTGGCGTCCAGATTCGAAAGCGGCTCGTCCATCAAGAACACTTTCGCGTTGCGGACGATGGCGCGACCGAGCGCCACGCGTTGACGCTGCCCGCCGGAGAGCGCCTTCGGACGACGGTCGAGAAGGTTCTCAAGACCGAGAATCCTGGCGGCGTCATTCACCCGGCGTTCGATCTCGTGTTTTGGAAATTTCCGAAGTCTGAGCCCGAAGCCCATGTTCTCATAGACATTCATGTGGGGATACAGGGCATAGTTCTGAAAGACCATCGCGATGTCACGGTCTTTTGCGGGCAGGGGATTCGCATACGTATCGCCGATGTAGAGCTCACCGGAGGTGATATCCTCCAGCCCGGCGACCATCCGCAGCGTCGTGGATTTGCCGCAGCCGGAAGGTCCGACGATGACGAGGAACTCTTTATCCTCAACGTTGAGGCTGAAGTCGTTGACAGCTTCAACGGAGTTTTCGAAAACCTTTCGGACGTTCTTGAATGTGAGTTCAGCCACAGTCTCACTCCTTCCTTACGCTACCATCTATTGTAAGCGAAGCGGTCGGCCATCGCCATGTGCAACGTGCACAAAGTCCGCTACAGCGTGTAGAGCAGATCAAGCAGCGCCGCCGTACGGAAGCGCTGCGGGTCGAGACCGGTCTGAAGCTTGAACTGCCGGAGCCGGTAAAGCAGCGTGTTGCGGTGCACATACAGCCGTTTCGCGGCGAGGGTCGCATTCAGATCGGCATGCGCCAGAGCGAGGGCGCTCTCCAGCAGATGCTTTGAAATTCTGTTTTCGAGCCGGCGTCGGAACTCCTTGCGCGCATTCGCAAAATGCTTGTTCAGAGCGTAAAGCACGCTGTCGTCGGCGTAGTGTCCGAAAGGGAGGCGCTCAAGCGCCCGGCACAGCCACTTCCTGCCGATGAGTGAGCGACTCTGCGGCGTGAAAAGAGCGATGGTGAACGGTTGACTGACATCGCTCATGATCAATTCATGATATGCGTCCAGGCTGTCTTCCGGCGCTTCCGGAAGCTGAAGTACCGCTGTTTGCCTGCTCAAGGCGAGCAATTCGCCTTCGGGCCAGATGGAAGCGGCCAGCTCGCGGATGAGCCCGCCTTGCCGAGCGGTGTGGATATACAGTTCATACATGCGCATCGTCCGTCCTTGTTTTAACGTCGAGTCCCTGTCTATTGTACCACAAGCCAGTGATGCCTTCAGTCTTTGAAGCGATAGATCCGGAATGTAAAGCCGGGAAGACGCATCCTCGTCTTCAGATTGACAGAACGCCCGGTAAGCAGGTCGGACGCTTGACCTAAAGCCTCACCGAGCTGAACCGTGCCGGGGGTCTGCGAAACATTGTACAAGAACAGCAGGTCCCCCTTGCGAAAGGCCAGCACGCCATCGGAGGCTTGTAGCCATTCGAGGTGTGCGCGACGGAAGTCCGCCTCCTCTCGATAGATCCGGATGAGGTGTTTCAAGGTCTCGAAAAGGCGTTTGTCGCTCTGCTCACCCTGCCAGTCCATCGCCCGGCGGTTGTCAGGGTCTTTTCCTCCATCCAGACCGATTTCGCCGCCGTAATAGATACTCGGCGTCCCGGGCAGAGCGAAAAGCAGTGCGTAGGCGATTTCAAGCTTTTCCGTCTGGTTGTCGAGCACCCGGGCAATCCGCTGGGTGTCGTGGCTGTCAAGCAGATTGTAGAGGTTGACATGCACCGGTCGCGGGTAAAGGGCGCAATGGTCGACAACGAAGTCGCGGAAGCCTTCGGTATCCAGCCTGAAGGGCGCCTTCTCAGGAGCGAGCAGCGCATGCACCGCAAAGAGGAAGTCGTATTGCATGGTGCCATCATGCTGATCGCCCTGCAGCCAGGGGAAGGCGTAGTCCCAGTTCTCCCCGAGGATGTAGGCATCCGGTTTTGCTGCTTTCACGCGCTTGCGGAACTCCCGCCAGAAATCATGGGACACCTCGTTGCCAACATCGAGTCGCCAGCCGTCGATATCGGCCGTTTCAATCCAATACGTCGCCACCTCGAGGAGATATTCACGCATCAAGGGATGCTCGGTGTTGACCTTCGGCATGCGTGGCGAAAAGGCGAATGCAGCGTAGGGCGGGCGGAAGCGCTCTTTGGCTTCAAATTTACGACGGACCGCTTCCGCATCGAAATCCTCATGCAGATGAAAGGCATCATAATAAGGGCTTTGTGCTCCCTTCTCGAGGACATCCTGGAAAAAAGGGTGTCGATAGGAAACGTGGTTGAAAACCGCATCCAGCATCACGCGCACGCCCTTGGCATGCGCTTTTTTCACAAGCCGGCGCAGGGACGCTTCATCCCCGAAACGTGGATCGATGCGGAAATAATCCGTGACATCGTATTTGTGCGCAGAAGGCGATTCAAAGACAGGATTCAGATAGAGGCCATTGCAACCGAGTTCATCCGCGATGTAGTCCAGCTTCTCCTCGATGCCTTTCAGATCCCCCCCGAAGAACCGATCGTTTCGGGCCGGGCGAGAGGGGTCCAGACCGCTTGTGCCGGATTGATGGAAGCGGTCGGGGAAGATGCTGTACCACACCGTGCTTTCCACCCACTCCGGCGCTTGATAGCGGTCGGCCTCCAGTAGATAGGGATAGTTGAACAGGTTGTCGAGGTTGGCGAGCTGTCCCGGATCTCGTACCGCATCCAGCAGCAGTCTGGCGCCGAAAAGCCAGCGGCCCTCAAGCAGGAACGCATACTTCACGCGGCGGGAGGGCACCCGGATGCGGGCGAACCAATAATCGAACGCCCGGGTGCGATTCTCAAGGTCCATCTCAGTATAGGAATCCAGGCCGGCCCAGCTGCGAGTGTCATTCTGCCGCTTCCAATGGAAGGGATCGCCGTGCACCAGCTGCACCCTCCTCACGCTCCCCCGGGTCGTGCGTAGCCGGATGTCGAGGGTGTCGGGGGAGGATTGGAAGGCCATGTGGGATTTGGGTAGATGGTGAAGATCGTGACGATCCATATCGGACCCACCTTTCATTCAATGGTCGACACTCAACATTGTGCACGATGAGAAGATGATTGTAAACGCTTCGGAGTTCAATTCCCCTCGCTCGAGGTATCCAAAAGGGGGGATAAGTGTTAGGATATAGGTGGATTCGAAATCGTGAGGGGGTGGACGCGTGACACTCGGAGAGTCCCCGCACTGGTCTGATCTGGCCATCCTTGTCATCGGAGGGCTGGCCATCTTCCTTTTCGGCATCCGCAAGCTGAGTGATTCACTCAAGCTGCTGGCTGGACATCGTTTGAAGCTGTTGATTGAAAAATCGACGTCGACCACGTTCAAGGCTCTGCTGATCGGTGTCTTCGTGACCGTGCTCTTGCAGACGAGCACGGGCACGACGGCCTTGACGGTCAGTCTGGTGCGTGCCGGACTGATGACGTTCCCGCAGGCCGTCGGTGTCATCATCGGCGCCAATCTGGGCACCACGGCGACCAGTTTCATCATTGGACTGCAAATTGAGGAATATGCCCTTTTGATGGTCGCGGCAGGAGTCTTCGCCCAGCTGTTTTCACCGTCTTTGCGTTTTCAGCGCATCGGCGGGGTCGTCTTTGGATTCGGCATGGTGTTTTTCGGTCTCGACCTGATGGGGGACTCCTTGAGCGTCTTCACCGAATACGACGCTTTTGAACGGATGCTCATCACTGTCTCCGACATCCCCGTCCTGGGTGTGGCCGTCGGCACCGTCGCCACCATCTCGGTCCAGTCCTCGACCGCCGTCATCGGTATTTTGCAGCGTCTCTATGCAACCGGGACGCTGCCCCTCATCGGCGCTGTCGCCATTGTCCTCGGCAGCAACATCGGCACGACGGTGACCGCCGTGCTCGCCGCTGTGGGCGGCTCTGTCGCAGCCAAGCGGACGGCGGCCGCGCACGTCCTTTACAACCTGGGCGGCAGCATCCTCTTTCTGATTCTGATCGTTCCCTACACAGCCTTCATCATGATGCTTCAGGATATATGGCTCGATGGACAGACGGTCCCGCTGACCATCAGCTTCGCCCACATCTTCTTCAATCTCTTCAATACCATCGTGATGTTCTTCCTCGTCAAGCAGCTGACTGCTTTGAGCAAGCGGATGGTCAGAGGAACGGACCAGGATGTCGTGCTCAACGTCGACTCGCTTCAGGATTCTCTTTTGAGAAAAGCGCCTTCCCTGGCTCTGGAAAACGCCAAAGGTGTTCTCGACTCGATGGCTGACATCGTTCAGGATATGTTCAGATCAAGTGTCACCTACTCGTTCACGACAGATAAGAAGGCCCTCGAGCGAGGACGGATGCTTGAAGAGATGGTCGACACCACCGACAGCAAGCTCTACGGCTATCTCGTGCGCCTATCCGAATCCATCGAGGATCCCGAACTTGCGGACCGTCAGGGGACGTTCTTCGAAAGCATCCATGATCTCGAGCGCATCGGCGACCATTGCCAGAACCTGTTCGATTTCTTTGAAGAGCGCCGCGAACGTCGCCTGTCGCTTTCGGAAGCTTCGGCGAAAAAGCTGAGATCCCTCTACGCCCATGTCTCGGACATGCTCGAACGGACGGTGCGCGCCCTGAAGGAAGAGGACCTCCGGGCCGCCGAAAGCGTGCTCGTGGACGAGGAGCTGCTCGATGAGAAAATCCGCACAGCACGCAAAGAGCACCTCGAACGCTCACGCAGAGGCCAGGCCGACGAACTTTATATCGATATTCTCTCCAACGTCGAACGCATCGGCGACCACTGCGAGAATATCGCCAGAAACCTGCTCGCCCTCTCACGGCCCAGATGAAGAAACCACCGCTCACGGACACATGCTAAATGAAGCACCTCCTTGTATACGGTTAACAAGGAGGTGTTTTTTCAAGGCTGCTTAGAATATCCATGTGCCTCATTGAAGCGTTCAACATCAGGCGGATAGAGAATCATGGTCGATAGGACAATCGCCCCGAACCCGAGGTAGATCAACGTAAAGACCCAATCGGGAAACGCGTAATAAGTCAACTCCGTTGCCAGGCGGCCGAGAAACGTATAGTCGGTATCGACCTCCCGCCCGGCCATCAGATTGAAGTAATTCTCGATATCCGTCAGCGGACAGCGCCGGCCGAAGAGTTCCTGAAAAGCGACGACAAGCATCATGAACAGGTGAACGGAGCGGAACCAGACTTCCCTCGCGAACGGCTTCCTCAGAACAAAGCCGATGATGATCGCCATTTGACCGAGAATCACGGCGGCGATATAGGAAACGTGCAGGATCGAGGCCAGGTCGGCCAGGAATGCGTACGTGTCGGCTGAAAACATGACGCCCCTCCTTCTTCTAATTCAATTCTACTACGAACCGGGGGGTCTGTCACGCATGGATGAGCAAGTTGCACCACCAAGCGGGTTGACGACAGGACCTGCGAGACAAGGATATGTTGCCAACGAAGGGGGAGGAAGATAAGCGTTTCCTGCCTTTTTATAAACCAGGAACTGTCTCGCCCCCATGAAGCGAGCTGGAAGAAGGGTCTATCCGCATCCTTTCTACAAAAAGCCCCAACCGGCTTTTCTATCTCAAAGTAGCACCGGCTGTCCTGCGAAATCCTGGCAGGGCGGACGGTACTAAGCCGAACCAGTCGGAACGGGAACCCGGGTGGCACGCTTACGAAGCGTACAAACGGGTAGTAAGTCACAGCATATGTACGAAAGAAACGCAAGGTTGTATAAAACCCGTCTGAACAAGTCTGGGACTAGCTGCCAGTTTCTTGAATAAGAAAACGCACCCGCTTGGTTTCAGCCAAGCGGGTGCGTCCGGCCCTTCCACTCGAGAAACGAATCAGCTCACGAGTATTCTTTTTCTTCGTCATCCTTGTCCGTGAGAATACCAAGCACCGGAATCGCGAGGAAGAACAACCAGCTAAGGTTGTAGGCGTCGAACGCATGCCCGACGATGACGAACAGGGCGGTTGCGATAAACGGTGAATAGGCGACCAGGGGAAGCTTCTCACCCAGGATGAATTGGACATACAGCAAAGCGAAAAGAGGAACGAGCAGAAACACCAGCCATCCGGGATGCCAAAGCGTCCACATGAAACCAAGCAGAAGGTAGACAGCCGCCATCAGCACCACCAGCCCGCTGAACACCACTTTCTCCTGCCTCGTGGTCGAACGGCCTTCAATATCGAAACGTACACCGAACACGCCGCTCTCCACGGCCAGCACCAACGTGGGGGCAAAAAGCAGCACATGCATGAACTGGATGCCCAGCAGATAATCCAGAGTTAAAAATCCCCCGACGGCGGCCACGGTATAAAGCGCGCCCGCTTTACGGATGCGGCCGCCGCGCTCATAAAGGTTGAGCGCGACCATCAAAACCAGCAGCGCCCACAGCGGATGCCAATCCCCGGTATACGTCGCGAGCAGCACATAACCCGCGATGAGAACGAAGACGCTCAACCCCTTCAGCCGGTCAAGACCCCGGGTTTCAGTCCAGATTGCGCTGATCGGCGTAATGAAAAACACCAGCCAGGTCGGATGCCAGACGTTGGAAATGGTCCCGATCAGGAAGAACGCGATCAGCGCGAGAAAGGGTGAGAGCGCCACCAACTTATGGTCGTCCTTCGTCTGCTTCGGCATCTCGCGGGCGAGTTTTTTCGCGATTTCACGTGGCGATCCCAGCTCGCCGATGAAAGCCGATTCCTCTTCTTTTGACAGTGACGCCTCCGAAATCATCTCCCGATAATCCTCGACGATCTCCTCACGGGCTTCCTTTGCGAAACCCTCCTCTTCCAGAGCGCGTCGAAGCGAGTCGGAGAAAGTCTCCTTATCCTTCATCCTCATGACCTCCTAACAATTGTTCGACAGCATCGCTCAAGCGACGCCACATATCCTTAAGATAAAGCAGCCTTTCCTCTCCGGCTTCCGTGAGCGTGAACTGCTTGCGCGGGGGGTGGGGGCCTTCTCTGTGTTTCTGATGTGTCAGCCGCCCTTCGCTTTCCAGCCGGCGCAGCAGGGGATAGATGGTGTTCACGTTCACGCCGATGGGTTCCGCGAGCGCTTCAAGCAGATCGAACGGCGTCTTGGGTCCCTCGGCGATCAGTTGCAGAAGACAAAGCTCGAGCACCCCTTTCTTGAATTGCGCGTCCATATCCGCCTCCTACTGTGCATTACACATTGTGTTATACACAATTAGTATAAAACAGAACGGATGCGAACACAACCCTTTTCAATAAAAAACGACGCGGATGCGTCGTCGCCTCATGCATAGAAGAAATACCACACCGTACCGGCCACAACGACCGCGCCGATGGTGATGAAGGATAAGGAAAAGGCCATCAGGAATGCATCACTCTTCATCAGTTTCTTCCAAGGCCGGCCGGGATGTCGTCGGCGCAGGCGGACCAACGGGATGAAGAACCCCGCGAGAATAGCCAGCAACAGCGTGAGCCCGGGCAGGATGTAACCCGTCAGCAAGGCCTCGGCCAATGTCACGAACAAAAACACGAGCATGTTGATGCCGAGGATCATCACCATCAGGAAAAAGAACGAATGAAGCTCGAAACGTTCCTTCAACCCTTTTCTCACAGGCCGCACCTCCATCTTTCGTGTTGGAGGTATAGTCTATCATAACCCACGCATCCCGACAAACGGTTCAAGGATGAAACATCAGCGGCCCGCTTGCGGATGTGCGCCCATTGGCGATTGACACCCTTTTTTCAAGAATGGCGTCCACGTGCTCTCCATCAAAAGCCACCGGCAGCCGGGGGGTCCCTTCTCCGGCCACATCGAAGGCGCCGACCACCGCCCCCGATGGCGCATCATATTTCGCGAACAAGGTTCCGCCGATGGCTTCGACATGGAACGCACCCTTGCGGAACGGTTCTCCCCGGACGGCTTGCGACCACCGGCCGATGAACCTTGAGAGATCCGGGCCGTCGGCGGCGACCGGGTCCTTCTCAAACAAGTCGGGCTGCTTGCGTTCAGCCCATTCGCCGCCGGCATAGACCATCGTCGCGCCCTTGGCGAAAAAACTGAAGGCCAGCCAGTTCTTCAGGCGATAAAGGTCGCCATCCAGCCACTCTGCCACGCGTCCGAAGTCATGGTTCTCGAGGTTTCTGAGCTTGATGTATTCCATCGGCAGCGTGGCTTCCTGTCGGTTGAGGGCGGCGGCATAGTCGGCAAGCGTGCCGCTGCCCTTTAGATAATCACTAAAGGCCGGCTGCGAATCGTAATCGTAAGAAAGGTCGAAGGTTTCGAAGATCTCCGCTTCGCTCAAGCCTCTGCCCTCCTTGCGACGCACTTCCCGGAGGAACTCTTCGTGTACTGATTCGCTGAGCCAGATGGTCTGTGGGTTCTGCGCCTTTACACGAGCCCGTGCCAGGCGTAGAAAGTCTTTCGGCAGAAGACTGGCGACATCGAAACGGAACCCGTCCACGCCAAGCCCGTCCCAGAAGGCGAGCACGGAAGCGAGGTAATCCTGGACATCCTTTCGATGCAATTTGAAATCCGCCACGTCGCTCCAGCCGCCGGTGCGGTTGTAGAGCCGGCCCTCGGCGTCGGTGTGGAAGAAATCGGGGCGGCTGCGCGCGATCACTGCATCGGGGGCCGCGTGGTTGAAGACCATGTCCATCATCAACCGCATGCCGTGCCGGTGGGTTTCTTTAATCAGACGGCGGAAATCATCAAGGGTTCCAAGCTCCGGATGAATGGAGAAATAATCACGCACGGCGTAGGGACTCCCGATACTTCCCTTCCGGCGCGCCAAGCCGATGGGATGGACGGGGAGCAGATAAAGAATATCGACCCCGAGACCGCGGATACGGTCCAAATCCTCGATCAGCGCGGCAAGGGTCCCCGCCCGGGTGTGGTTCCTGACGAACACCTGATAGACGAACGCATCCCGCAGTCGAAGGTCCGTATCCTCGGCCATGAAATCCCTCCTCGGTTCACTACACGGTCATTATACATATAGCGGGCGGTTTCGTGAAGAGCGAAGCATCTGACGAAGAGAGGTCATATATCTTTATATTTAGCGTTTACTTTCATATATCAAGGTGGTATACTTTTTTGTATGACGAGTTCTTCGGCACAACCAAGGCCTTCAATTTTCTTTAAGACAACCGGGCTGACGCGAGAAGCATCGTGGATAAAGCTCGGTGGATGTGTGCCAATTCATGATTGCGGGGCGGAAACCATGAGCCGATTCAAACAGTTTACAAAATGGATGGGGCCCCATCTTCCTCTGTATCTGATCGCTGTCGCGGTCCTTTTCGGCATGCAGTATTTCCGCACGCTGCCGGCGTTGTTCATCCAGCACATCGTCGATTTTGTGCTCATGGACGGTGCTTCGGCCCTTCCCGGTGCGATCGCGAGAGCGCTCGAGGCGCAGACGGTGCGCCGGGAGTTGCTGCTGGTGGCATTGGTGGCCCTGGCTTTCGCCTTTATCCGGCTCTCGCTGGTCTTCGTCCAGCGGGTGCTTTTTTCCATTTCCACGGAACGCACGGTCCATGGGATGCGCAACAAGCTCTACGACCACCTGCAGAACCTCGATTACGACTACCACTCGAGCATCGAGACGGGCGATGTCATCCAGCGGGTCACCACGGATGTGGACACGTTCCGCCGATTCATCGGCGAGCAGTTCGTCGACGTGCTACGACTGCTGTTCATGATGGGGTTCGCAATCTTCCAGATGGCCCGGATGCATCCCACGATGACTTGGATCTCCCTGGCCACGACCCCCATCCTCCTGTTCACCGCGACCATCTACTTCACGAGAGTCCAGCACATCTTCCGCGGCGTCGAGGAAGCGGAAGGCAAGATGACCACCACCGTACAGGAGAACGTCACGGGGACGCGCGTCGTCAAGGCCTTTGCGAACGAACCCTATGAACTAAGAAAATTCACCCGCACCTCACAGGATTTCCGCGACAAGAGCATGCACCTGACGAAGGTCATGGCCTTCTTCTGGAGTTCGACGGACATGCTCATCTTCGCTCAGTACGCCCTGACCGCCTCCTTCGGTATCTATTTCACAGTCAGCGGCACGATGATGAGCGGTCAGTTCATCGCCTTCTTAAGCCTGCTCGGGTTGATTGTCTGGCCGCTGAGGCAGCTGGGACGGATCGTGGCCGACTTCTCCCGCACCACCGTCGCCCTCGACCGCATCGAGGACATCGTCGGGATTCCCGACGAACATGAGGGCGACTCGCTGCACACCCCTCCCATCGAAGGACGGGTCACCTTTGAATCGGTCACTTTCCAGTTCAAGGACGATAACAAGCCGTTGCTCAAGAATCTCTCCTTTGAAGTCGACCCCGGAGAGACCGTCGCCGTCATCGGACGCACGGGAAGCGGAAAGTCGACGATGATGAACCTCATGGTCCGGCTGCTCGATGTCAGCGAGGGGCGCATCCTGCTGGATGGGACCGACATCCGCGGCATCAACAAGAAATGGCTGCGCCGGCACGTCGGCATCGTGCTGCAGGAGCCCTTCCTCTTCTCGAAAAGCATGTCCGACAACCTCCGCATCATCAAGCGTGACGCGCCGCATGAAAGCATCGTCGACGCCGCGTCGGTCGCGCGCGTGCATGAGGACATCGAGAATTTCGAAGAAGGCTATGAAACGCTAATCGGCGAACGCGGCGTCACCCTCTCGGGCGGACAGAGACAACGCGTAGCCATCGCGCGGATGCTGCTAAATCGCAAGCCCGTCCTCATCTTCGACGACTCGCTCAGCGCCGTGGATACCGAGACGGACCTGCAGATCCGCAGGGCGCTCGCCAAGCGCTGGCGGGGGACGACGGTCTTTTTGATCACACACCGCATCACGACCGCCATGGAGGCGGACCGGATCATTGTGCTGGAAGCGGGCGAGATCCAGGCCATGGGCACCCATGATTCGCTGTTGAATGAAGACGGGCTCTACGCGGAACTCTATCGGATGCAGACCGGCGGCGTCGACATCGGGGAGGGAGGGACGGACAATGCAGGCATTTGAAGAAGAGACCTACGTAAAGAAACGTTTCGACCGTAGGACCTGGAAACGTATCTTCTCCTTCATGCGCCCCCTGCGGCGCTATGTCGTGATCGTCATCCTCTGCGGCGTGCTGCTGGCGGGCTCGGACATCGCCTATCCACTCATCAACCGCTACGGCATCGACCGCATCATCGCCGCGGAGGACCTCTCGCTGCTGCCCTGGTTCGTCGGCGTCTACATCCTTTTCATGCTGGTGATGGGCACGCTGGTGTTCACCTTCATCTATTTCGCGGAGAAGATTCAGAACCATCTCGCCTTCATCATGCGCGAGAAGGCGTTCCGTAAGCTCCAGGAGCTGCCGTTTTCCTATTATGACCGCACACCGGCGGGGTGGATCATGGCCCGCATGACAAGCGACACGAGGTTGTTGAGCGACATCCTCTCCTGGGGATTGATCGACCTCACCTGGGGGGGTCTGATGATGATCGGTCTCGCGCTCGCCATGCTGATCATCAACTGGCAGCTGGCCTTAATCACCCTCAGCGTCATGCCTTTGCTTGTCTATCTCAGTTTCTTCTTCCGCAAGAAGATTCTGCGAGCCCACCGCGACATCCGCAAGCAGAATTCCAAGATTACGGGAGCCTACAACGAAGGACTGGGCGGAGCGAAGACCACCAAGACCCTCGTGCTCGAGGAGACCAACTACCAGGAGTTCGAGCAACTCAGCGCACGCATGCGCCGCCATTCCATCCGCGCGGCGATGATCGCCGGTCTGTATTTCCCCACGATTCTGTTCGTCGCAGCGGTGGCGACGTCTCTCGTCTATTATTTCGGCGGAGTCCTTGTCTTCGAGACGGTGATCCAGGTGGGGCTGCTGTATGTGTTCGTGAGCTATGTCGCGCAGTTCTTCGAACCTGTCATCCAGCTGGCGAATGTGCTTTCGCACTTCCAGCAGGCCCAGGCGAGCGCGGAACGGGTCGTGGGACTGATCGACGCCGTCCCCGAAATCCAGGACTCGCCCGAAATCCTCGCCCGCTACGGATCGGCCTTCGAGCCTAAACGGGAGAACTGGGAACCCCTGCGAGGGGCCGTCACGTTCGAGGATGTCACGTTCCGCTACTCAGGCGGTCAGACGGTCCTCGAGCATTTCAACTTCCACGCCGACGCCGGAGAGACCATCGCGCTTGTCGGGCAGACGGGTGCGGGGAAGAGTACCATCGTCAATCTTCTCTGCCGCTTCTATGAACCCACCCGGGGCCGCATCCTGCTTGACGGGACGGATTATCGGAATCGCTCCGCCGCCTGGCTGCACGCCAACCTCGGCTACGTCCTGCAATCACCGCATCTATTCAGCGGCACCATCCGGGAAAACATCGCCTATGGAAAACTCGACGCCACCGACGAAGAAATCATTCAGGCCGCTACGCTCGTGGGCGCCCATGCGTTCATCCGCGATTTGCAAGACGGGTATGACACCGAAGTCCAGGAAGGCGGCGCCCGGCTGAGCGTCGGTCAGAAACAGCTGATCAGCTTTGCAAGGGCGCTTATCCGCGACCCGGCGATTCTCATTCTCGATGAAGCCACGAGTTCGGTCGATACGACCGCCGAGCAGCTTATCCAGGGTGCCATCGAGGCCGTCATGGCGAAGCGGACCGCCTTTGTCATCGCGCATCGGCTCTCGACCATCGTGCGGGCCGACCGCATCGTGCTGCTCGAGGACGGAAAGATCAAGGAGACCGGCACCCATGAAGGGCTCCTCGCGCGCGGAGGCGACTATCATCAGCTCTTCACCAACCAGTTCCGGCCCTCTGGCTACTGATGGGCTGTTTGCAGAGCGTTTCGGCCCGTGCTATGCTGAAGATGGAGGTGAAACACCATGCTTGAAACACGCAAAACACTCCGCAACGGCCTGAAAATCCCCGCGCTGGGATACGGAACCTGGATGATGTTTGAAGGACCACAGACAGTCGAAGCCATCAAGACAGCCATCGAAAAAGGGTATCGCCTGATCGACACCGCCGCGATGTACGACAACGAAAGAAGCGTCGGAGAGGCAATGCGCGAAAGCGGCGTGCCCCGCGAGGAACTGTTCGTGACAACCAAACTCGAAGCACACATCAAGGATGCGGTGGAGGCCGAAGCCGCATTCGAGGAGTCTCTAAAGAAGCTCGGCCTGGACTATGTCGACCTTTACCTCGTCCACGCACCGGCACCCTGGGGCGAGGACGGCAGACATTACGCCGAGGCCAATATCGAAGTCTGGAAGGTGCTCGAACAGTTCTACACCGAAGGCAGAGCCAGAGCCATCGGCGTGAGCAACTTCACGCCCGCCGACCTCGAGCGGCTCATCCCGCATATCAGCACCGTCCCGCACGTCAATCAGATCCGCTTGCATCCCGGAGAGCCCCAGCACTCGACCATCGACCGCTGCGCACGCGACGACATTCTCATCGAAGCCTACAGTCCCCTCGGACAGTCACGGCTGCTCGACCATCCGGTGCTCGAGGAGCTCTCACACCGCTACCAGGCGACCCCGGCGCAACTGTGCATACGCTACGCCATGGAAAAGGGCGCTATACCCATTCCCAAGACCGCCACGCCCTCGCGGATGAAAGAGAACGCCGATGTGGATTTCCCTCTCGATACACAGGACATCGAACGCCT
>PULR01000044.1 GCA_003551005.1 Mollicutes bacterium | reverse complement strand
AACCACCTCTATCTTCAATCGAGTAACCCCCTTTTCAAATTCCATTAGATTCGTTAGGCTCATTTTCAACCGTATTTTTCTTCTTTCTTCCGCCACGTCTTCCATAAAATCGGGCAGAATAACATGTGAGAATTTTCATAATATCCTCCATTCTCTTTTCACCTTTTGCGGTTGTTTTGCAATCCTTTTTGAACATTTATGCTATTTTTAATTCTATATTGGTTGGCAGAGAATGTCAAGCTAAAGCATGACGATTAATGTATGTTGTGCTTTTTAAGGATTTCTTTAACTTGGTCTAACTCCTCAACGACATAGCCATAACCGCCAGCTTGCTCTATTTTGAATAAGGTGTCAGCCTGAAGGTCAGTTGCGCCGAGCTTTTTCCACATCTCAACTTTGGAACAATTTACAGGTATTTCGCGGGCAGTTCCTTTTCTTTTTACTTCAAAGCCGATTGCAACGAATTTACCATCAGCGTTAGTCGCCAACATCATAATGTCGGGCAACCCTGCTGAAAACTGCGAGCCATGAACCTTCCAGTTAAAACTGGGACATTCCAGTTTTGAGAGATAATTCCTGATTGATTTTACCACGCTACTTTCCTTTGGAGTATTCCAACTCATTTTAACTTACCTCCTTAATGTAACCATTGTAACCATAAATTTTAAAGTGTAACCATAAACCAAATTTTAGCAAAGCACCGTCAATGCGGCAACTTTTATCTCAATGTAACCAGTGTAACCATGTAACCATAATTTAAAAGCAATTATACATATAAATGTAATTGGAAGTCAATTTATAATTGCTCTCCAGTTACATGCATATACAGTACTAGTATTTTTATGGTTACAGGTTACAAATATAATGATTTCCTTTTATGGCAGTAGTTTAAGGTGTAACCATAATGTAACCGTTGTAACCCATGTAACCGAGATTTTAACTTATGGTGAACCCGCATGTAATTTCCTGTTATTTTCAACTTTTAACCTCCTAACAGGGCAAAGGTAACAGGTCTTTTTAAAAGGTTCATTTTTAAGCTGACAGTTTTCACATTTACCCTTAGCCTTCCTTGCTTCTTTCAAAACCATTCTTATTTCCGACATATTATCACCTCCGATTATTTAAACTCATCAAAGTTTTCCGTTATAATCTTTACGCTCACATCAAGCAGAGCTCTTTCATACTCGGCGGTTTGGTCGTGGAAACCTGTTATCTTGTGAACCACTTCGTGCAACAAAGTATGTAGTGTATCTGTAAAGGAAAAAAGCAGGTCAGCTCGAAGATAAATCACATCGTCCTCCCTAAGATACATCCCATAGCTTGTTCCTCTGTCTTTGGGAATACCAGCTTTTGCGTTAAGGTCAACTCCCAATCTCACCTCGCCTGGGTCTGCGTAAAGTTTCTCAATCGCCTCAATCGCTTTATAGTAATTTTCTTTTTGAATATCCATCAACCCTTCGGGATAAACTTCTTCGATAACGTTTTCTTTGCTCTCGCTCAATACCTGCGAAGCGGTTTTCACTCCACAATATTTAAGGCAATCTGTGAACCAACCCGAATAAATTGTTACAACATCATATCCGCGGTAACTTGCTTCATCAGCGAGTAAATCTCCAATCACCGCGTGTTCACCTGCAACTCTGTAAAATGCTTTTTTCCAGAAATTCAAATCCGCGTCAGTTGAGGCATAACGATTAAAGCCGACCTGTGTTTCCCACTTTAAGGTTTCATCGCTGTTAATGAGGTTTGATATAATCATGTCCACAACCTTCTTGCTCCTAACTTTAGCGAAGATTCGGGCTGCCACTTGGTCTAAAGCATCTTTGTTAATCATATCGCGGTCAGAGGACATTACCTTGTCGCCCTGGTCATGGTTAAGGTGATAGCTAAACATAGCATTTTCAACCGAGCCGACCCACGAACCGTTAACATATACCGAACCACCCGGAAGGCTTAGTTCGGGAGTTAGTTTAACCATGTCGCCCCGAAGAAATACAACAAAGTAACTCTTTGCTGTTTCAAGCTCGTATTCTTGACAATCAAACTCAATCCAAGTCCCCTTAATTTTCTTGGCTGAGCCTTTTGCTTCGCTGACATTTAAGTGCATTATCTCGGTTTCAAAATCCTCATTCCATTCTATGGTCGGTTCAATCTTGATTCCGTTGGAGTAAATTATCGGGTTGCGGTCTTCGCGAGTGAGAACCAAGAGGGCTTGTTTAAGTCCTTTTCCAAAGCGACCTATTGCCTCGTCTGATTTTTCGCTGATTCCTAAAGCGAGGTGTCTCATTTCAATGCCCGGTCCGAAGTCTCTGACTATCGCTTTTCCGTTTACGAGCTTGATTTCTCCTTTACAATCAAACTCTGATTTACTGTCAAGGTAGTTCTGAATCACCTCTCTGATGGCTTCTTCAACTGTCCACTTCCTAACGAATGTTGGATTAATTCCTGTAGAAATCTTTTTCATTCCTTTTACCTCCCTGTTAATAAGTATAAAGGCTGAGGTTAAATAACCTCAACCTTGTTATAATCTACTACCATTGTATTCCACTTGCCATAATCCTTTTCAACAAAATCACCTTTTAAGTTAAAACCAATAAACCCTTCCCTGCCTAATATATCCATTTCGTTATTATTAACCTTACCATTTAAAGCCATTATAGGATCAAACATTACATCTTCTACCATAAATACATGATCTTCTTTTGTTTTAAACTGTTCTAAACTGCCTTTGTCCTCTATGCTTTTGCCTTCCCTTACCCCGTAAAAAGTTGTTCCTGCTTTTACCTTAAAAATTTTCATTGCTTAATACCTCCTTTTTTTTAGTAGGAGAAGGGGCTTAAAGCAGCCCCAACTCCTGCATGGCTTCCGTCCCGTAGCGGGCTTCTAAGTTAACGAACGCCTCTGCTAATGCCTGGGCGTTGTGTGCTGCGTGGCGAAAGGCGTTTCCTGGTCTGCCTACTTCTAAAGATCCGTTGTGGCCGATATTTCTAAGTAGTACTTTTTCTCCTGCTATAGTACCTATTGCCTTATTTTCTGTCTCTGCACTATCTAAAATCTCTTTAGCCTTCTCGGTATATCTGCTGGCCTGCTCCCTTAAAAAGTCCCTGTCGAACTCTACTGATACGAAGTCGTTACCTCCCTGTAAGATTTCCCCGCTTGCCTCGCAACGGTCTATCTTTTCATATTTTCGGGCCAGTTTTTCAACCTTATCTGGGTTAACCAGTGTTTTTATGTTTACGTTTATGGCTATTCCGTGCTTAACCCTTACGCTTACCTGCTTGGAGTTTAAGCCTAACTCCTCTTTAAGCTCTTTCCTTAATGCCTGCGCTTTCTCTTTAATTCTCATTTAAGATTACCTCCTCTTTTATATGCGAATTTATCGTTTATTTCTAAATAATGCCCGAAGCCTAAATCCTCATTTCCATTCAATGCTTACGAAGTCGCTCTCATAATATGCTGTT
>PULR01000029.1 GCA_003551005.1 Mollicutes bacterium | reverse complement strand
GTGGTAGTGGTAGTGGTAGTGGTAGTGGTCCTAGGTATAAACGTAGACGTGATGTTATTAAGACAGGTGGTAAACAATCAGGTCAACACCAGGCTAACTTCTCACAGTTTGCTCCAGCTAACATAGAATCAATCAATGAAAGTAGCGAGTTATCGGACACTATCAAGGAACTGAACGAAGATTCGTTGAACTCTGAAGGTTTCTCATCGATTGACATGAAGACTAGGTTGAACGTGTTAGAGATATCGTCGTTGATAGCGATTGATTCGATGATAGCGTTGGACTTCTTACCACGGGAAGTGAGTTTCATCACTCGTAGCAAGAAACGGTTAGCTGTGTCTCAGCAGGGTAAAGGTCGGGACGAGATAGTCGGTATAACTAAAGGGTTACGTGATGAGAAACAAGGCACGTCAGCTTTCGGTAAGATTAGGTCGTTGTTTGAGTCCGGTGGCGGGTCTGGTAGTGTTTGAGGTAGTTTAAAATGGTAATCAGCAAAAAATTAATGGGTAAAGTAAGTGACATGTCGGCTGAAGCTACTAAAGAAATCAGTCGACAACTTAAACTATTGGAAGATCATCTAATAACTGTCCAGAAAAATCAGGTGGAGTTCGAGAAATACCTGGTGGACATAGTTGAACGATTGGATAGGTTAGAACATGATGAAAAAAGTCAAGGGAAAAATAAATGATATTATCGGTTGGGTTAAGGAGTTCGACCGATACTCTATACTCAAACTTGTTAAGTTAGTTGTTAGTATAGTGTTGATAGTGTTACCGTTCCTGTTGGGTTGGTATTACGTGTTGGGGTTTGTGTTGGGGTTAACGGTGATGGGTTACGTTTTCCTGGACCCATCACCCGTTTTCATCATGACATTGCGCAAGATGTTCGGTTTGGATTTAAACAATTCGATGGTGTATGAGGGAGTAATAAATGAGTACGAAAAACAAGAACAACAAAGACCTAGGTCAGGGTTCAAGGTCAGATACAACAAGACCAAAAGTAGACGATGATAATAGTGTGGTTGATGATGTAACCAAACTAAAACAACATCAATCCAGGCACAAATACATTGTGCCTGAGAAGAAAGCTATGTCGATGGGTAGCCTGACCGGGTTGGTGGATTATGTCAAGAACTTGGTAGGGTTGAAAGATAAACAGACTAACAAGTACACTATCATCATGCAAACCCGGGGCGGTCGGTACGATATATTTTACATCAACACTAATCTACCGTATTTCGAGTATAAGGACGCAGCTTACATCATCGATACCGATATCGGTCGGTTCGATATCGAGACAGGTACCATGACATTATACTACCATCAAGATATTAATGTACCGTTCAGGATAGATTTTGATATCAACGATATCAAGAAAACGTTAATGGATGAGGAAGATGTGCCTGACAAAGCTATCAACCCGTTCAACCTGAAAAGTTTCTTGATAAGCGAGACTATCGAGAAAGTGTTGAAAGGTGGTGAGTTGTTAGATGACATAGCTTTGATGAAGAAACTGGTCATGGCTATATTAGGTTCCAATCTACTCTTACTAGTCCTGGTTCTCAGGACGTTAGGGTATATTTGAATTGGTTAGTTAAGGAGGTAGGTGAGATATAAAATGAGAAAGGAAGAAATGAAAAACAAGGAAGGTGATGTGTTAGTCACTCAAGACGGTGTTACAATGTACGAGGTCGTGCTGGAAGAGGGCGATGAATTAATACCTGAATACAATAGTGTGATGGAAAAGAATAAAGAGATAACGACGTCAGACGGTAATACTAAGAAACTGGTTGAACATTTGATTAAGGCTAAGATTAAAGATGTTAACAGTGGTCAAGTGTACAGTGACGAGTTCATCAAACTGACAGACACTCAATCCAAACTGTTGAAAAACAAGCTAGACCAGGGTGTAGACATTAACCAGAACGTGTTCAGGGTATACAGTTACACTAACGACTACGGCACTTTCAAGGGTCTAGGGTTGAAGAAAGACATGAAACCGGCCATCGACTTCCCGGAAGAAGACGAGTGATACAACATTTTTTATTTTATTTTTTTTTTTAAAAAAAAAGGTGATTTTTTAAAATGGAATATAAAAATAAACTAGATAAGTATGTACCTATGATATACATGGTAATATTGTTATCAATGATGTACTCGTTCATAATATCAGGGTTTTACATGGGGTTATATTACTACACATTGGTTGATTTCATGTTCATACTGGCAGCAGCTATCGGTATCATGGGGTTAGTGTTCATGAACATGGCACTACAAATAACTAAACGATTGAAATGTTAGTCATCAGAGCGTTCAACCATCGTAAACAATGTTGGGTGTTGTTAGAGTTTAAATCATTGAGACAGGCGGTCAGGTGTAACCCTGGCCTGGTTGATTTCGAGTTAGTAAGGTTTAATAAAAAAAACAAAAATAAAAAATGATAGATAATACTAGAGCCAGCACATTTTTAACTAATGAAAACATTAATTTCGTTATTAACCCTAACTTAAAGTATCCTTACTACGACGTGTTCAACAACACTATATACTTGAATACTGACAAAATTGATTATAACTTTTACCATGAACTGAACCATTACTACGATTTTTCTAACAATTTTTATAGAAAGGTTAGTTTTATCATGATAGAGATGTTCGAGTCGATGGTATATTTCACACCGTTAATATTAGTTTGGTGGTTGATGTTTAATAATACTATACTATTAACACCTATCATGATAGTGATGTTGTTCAGGTTCCAGGAAGAGTCCAGGGCTCATGTAAGTAGTTTGTTATCAATGTTAACCGGGCGGTATGTCAGGGTTTAAAATAAAATGGTCAATTCAAACAATTTAAACAATACAACAACCGGTTTTAACCTAAGCGATTTAAAGATAGAAAATGGGTTAGGTGGTGGTGGTGGGGGTCTACACCCGGACAAACAATATGTCACGGTAGATAGTTGTTTCGATATGTGCGACATGTACCCAGAACATTTAATGTCGCAGATCCAGAACTTCAGGATAATAATACTACTTTTAATCTGTATATTGATATTCGCTTACCTAGATTTGATTATATACGAGGTCAAGAGATTGTATAATATAGTGAAAAATAAGTTTGACGAGTAATTGTTAATAATTATTAATTATTAAACTCTACGTCTATGACCTTTCACACGGTGACCTTTTACACGGTGACCTTTCCTATAATACCCGTCTACTTTAGTATACCTTCTTCTTCGTCTGTTCCTTGCCATTTTTTAATATAACTGAAAAAAAATAGACCACACTATAATCATAGTATGGCACATTCTACCATCTTACATTAACCGGTCAGGTTACTTGGTCATGATTTATGATTGAAAAAAAATAATAATAATTAAATTATTATTTCTTCAATTTCCCAGACGTGAACGTCTTATAAATCATGAACAATAGTGCAGCAGCTACCAAGTACCATAGAGCACCGTCTGCAAGGAAGAAT
>PULR01000030.1 GCA_003551005.1 Mollicutes bacterium | reverse complement strand
TCCGCTCCGGCGGTGACTTCACCTTGATGGGAGCCGTCCGTCCACTGCGCGGAGTCGGTGACGTCATAGACGTAGCCATCAACCGCGACGTAGGCATCGGCGCCGTCCTGCCCGTTGTATTCAGCCAGTTCATCCAGCGTGAATTCCTGCAGCTCGTCCTCCGGGACATCGTCATCCTCTCCGTTGCCGCAAGCCGCCAGACTCACGACTAGGACACCGAGAATGAAAAATGCCAGTAGTTTTCTTTTAGCAACCAACCCAATCACCTCTATTTGTATTTTTTCTACATTCAGTCTACCACTCTTCTATATGGGGTGCTTGTTATATGCTCAGGAAATGCTTGCGACTGTTTGCGGCTTGGTTTACAGCTTGCGTAGGAAGCAAACGACGGGGTCAGCTTTCTACGCAAGCAAGCCATTGAAAAACCCCTCTGCGAGGGGTCCTTCCGTGTCAATTCTACCTGTTTGCGACAGTTGCGCCGCGGGTTGTTGAAAATCCTGCAAGCTGTTTCTTAGGATTCCGCTTCCAATTCAGGGTCGATGACCTCGACAAGGCGGGTCCATCTTAAAATCGTGTCGTTGAACTCCGTGGTGTAGATCACTTCATAGGTGCCGACCTGGTCGGTGTTGACATTGTGATTCGCGTCAACATTGAGGCTCTCTCCCGAACTGGTCAGGGCCTCGGCCCCCTGGTCCACATATTCGACACCGAGTTCAATCACAACATCCCCGCCGTTGATGTGGAGATCGACTTCCTCTTCTTCTGTGTCACAAGCGGAAAGTCCCAACAAAAAAACCAGCATCCCCGACAATAAAAGCTTTCTGATTTGCGTTCTTCCTCTCTTCTTTTGATGAGCTAATCGTATCACCGTTTTTAGAAAAAAGCAACTCGAAACCGCGGGCATGAGGTTCAAGCTGCCTTTTCCAGCTTGTCGATGGATGGCTGATGCGAACGTTCTCTGTGAGAAGTCTAGCGAAGCCAATCAGGCGTCGGATACCGGTAGGACTCATGTGTTCCTCTCGACACTCAGGCGCGGTCTTCTCTAACCGGGCAGGAAGGGCTGCTTGTTAATCTCAGCTATGACCTTAATCCGGAGATTCGATTTTCAAAGCTGGAGTTTTTGTTGCCTGTTATGTGTAAATAACCAGGCACTCACAAAATCCAGCGTTTCTTGATCATACGTGTGCTGAGCCCGAAAAGACCCACGCTGAAAAGCATTAGCACCCCGAAATTCAGCCAAAGCGGAAACAGTGCCGTATGCTCGATCCCATTGCGCAGGATATCGACGCCGTATGTCAGGGGGAGGATGTGAGAAAGCGGCCGCAGGAAAAGCGGCAGATCCCCGATGGGGACGAACAGTCCGCAAAGGAAGATCATCGGAAAGCGAAAGAAATTGGAAAAAGTCTGGGCCTCGAACACCTCACGCACGGAAACCGCGATGAACAAACCGAGAAACGTCGAGGTGATCGAGATGAAGAAGACACCGCCAAGCACAGCCAACCAGCCGACATTGGAAAGATCGGCGAGCAGCAGCGCCATCAGAACCGGAACGAAGGCGTTGGCAATACCGAAAAGAATCGCTCCGGACGTTTTCGCCAACATCAGCACATTCACGCTGATAGGCGCCAGAAGCAAGCGTTCAAACGAGCGCTGTTTGCGCTCGAACGTGATGGTGACAGCCAGCATCGAGGTGGTGCCGAAAAGGATTGAAAGCCCCATCACGCCCGGAAGCAGTTCAAGGACGTCCACATCCCCTTCAGTGCGGATGAAGAACATCAAAGTCCAGGCCAAGGGAAAGATCAGTCCCCAGCTGATGTTGGGAGGCTTCAAATAGTAGGTCTTCATATCTTTGGAGAGAATGCTGAGGAAGGCTTGCACGCGGTTCATGTAGATTCTGCCTCCCTTGCCTTCTCCAGGCGGTCGATATCAATCCCGGTGATGCTTACGAAGACATCCTCAAGGGACTGGTGTATGATCCTCGCTTCGAGGAGGTCGAAGCCGCCTGACTCAAAGAGCTTCAAAAAAGGCATGATCGACGTCTCGTGTTCAAGAACGACCCGGATGCCTTCCGCGGACACCGCCCGGATTGTCACGTCCGGCCACCGCTGCTTCACGGCATCGTGCAGATGCCTGCCTCCCTCGACGGCTTTGAATGCAACCTCCCGCGTGTCCTTGTTTCGTGAAAGGAGGGCGGAAACGGTGTCCGTCTCCACGATGACGCCTTCTACGATAAAAGCGATCCGGTCGCAAAGGCGCTCCGCATCCTCGATGTAGTGCGTGGTAAGAAAGATCGTGACGCCTTGATCGTGCAACGAGCGGATGAGCCGCCGTATCTGCCGCGCACTTTCAACATCGATGCCGCTCGTCGGCTCATCAAGAAAAAGGATCTCCGGCTCATGGATGATCGCAGCCGCGATGGTCAGCTTGCGCTTCATCCCTTTTGAATACGTTCTGAAGGGACGGTCCCTGGCTGCATCGAGCGAGAAGGAGGCGAGCAGCTCTCGCGCCTTCCGGATACGGTCCGCTTTCTTCATGCCATATAAAGAGGCACAGAAACTCAGATTATCAAGACCGCTCAAATCATCATAGAGATTGCTTTCGTCCGGCACCACTCCGATCCGGCTCTGAATATCTTTTGTGTGCTTGAGGGCATCCATCCCATGAATCGTTATTGTGCCCGAACTCGGCCGCGCCAGTCCCGTCAGCATGTTGATGGTAGAGGTTTTCCCCGCCCCATTGGGTCCGAGGAAACCAAACACCTCTCCCTTCTCGACAGAGAAGCTAATGCCTCGGACCGCATGTAGGCCGTTGTATTTCTTGTGCAGCGCTTGCACCTGAATCGTTGACATAGCAACACTCCTGAACTTGTATATTGCGACTTTTATTAAGTGTTCACTTTATTATTTTTACCATATTTATTCGCCTTTGTCCAACAAGATTCGCACTAACTATAATCAAGGGATTTGCACACATAATCCGTAAAACAGGAGGATGAATCATTGAATTATTAATGACCTGTGCGCTTAAGGAAACCTTCTCCAATACGGTGCAAAGCGTCTGTGTTAATCCCTGATCGTTGATGAGAATACTCGTTGTTCTATACTGCTTGGCAACCGGTTTACGATTCAGCATGGAAACGAAACATTTTCTCATGATTTTCATCCATAATGAAAGATTACTCCGTCCATATGCTTGCCAGACTGTCTGTGAAACCGAAAATAAAACGGCTGCGCCGAAACAGGCGCAGCCGCTCAAGCCTATCGAAAGTCAGAAGTCAGGAGGCATCGATCCTATTCTTTTTCGGTACCGTCTTCACTCAAAAGCCCGTACGCTTCCGTGACTTCCTGCGTGAAGAGTAATCCGTTGCCCGGTTTGTCCAGCTCGAGCCGTTTGCGAATGGAGGCGGTGACGTGTTCGCAATGTTCGACCTTTACAAGCAGCAGCACGACTTCTTTTTCGGGCGCGATTTCCATCCGGAAAAGTTTCTGGGTCTCATGCGCCCCCGCGCCACGCGCTTTAATGATGGTGCCGCCTTTCTGGCCCGCTTCATAGGCCGCGTCGATGACGTCTTCGGCTCTGCCTCTGTCCACGATGACGAAAATGGCCTTATACATAGGGTTTTTACCTCCTTTTTCCCCGGTCGTGTTCGCGAATTGCGATGAGCCTTGAATCTCGGAAATCGGCATCCGGAAAGCAATCCCATGATGGGGTCGGTCAAAACGGAAATGGGCTGAGAGTGTGCCGATTGTCTCCTCGACGGTTCTTCTCTCGGCGAGTATCAAGACGATTTCCTTCCTGGACTCTGATAAGTCGAACTTGTGCAGCCTGCGGCTTTTGTAGTCCTTGCTGCCTCTTCCGAGGAAGATGGTCGCTCCCTTGAATCCAAGCTGCTTGCCTTTTCTTAAAACTTTCCCGCCCATACCGTGCCGGACGATGACGCACAGAAGCTCCGGCCTGAGACTCTCCTGCTGTGCCAAGTCGATCAGACTCCTTTCTTCTTGCTCTTGAGCTGGAAGATGAGACCGAGAAGCTGAAGCGTGACAATCGGCATCATGGCCACCATGGCAATCATGCCGAACCCATCCCGGATGAGGTCGGCGGATGCCACCTGGTCCGCTGCCCCATGAATGAAGGCCAGTACGAATGTCGCGATCACGGGGCCGGTCGCCACGCCGCCGCCATCAAATGCCAGACCCACAAACGTCTTCGGGGTGAAATAGCCCAGGCCGATAGCGAGCGCATACCCCGGCAGAAGGTAATGCCAGACTTCAAGCGGTTCGATGAAGACACGCAGGGCAGCCAGGGCGACGGACAGTCCCACGCCGATGCTTAATGCCACGAGCACGGCGGCGCGGGAGACATAGCCGCTTGTTACATCCTCGACTTGATGGGTGAGAACATACACCGCCGGTTCGGCGATAACCGCGACGACCCCCAGAAGGAAAGCGACACCTATACTATAGACATAGACACCGGAAGCGGCAAGGTCTCCGCCAATCTGGCTTCCGACCTCCAAAAAGCCGGCGTTGACGCCGAGCAGAAACAGGAAAAGTCCTGAAAAGCCATAGGCGAAGCCTCCCATGAATCGTTGGAAACGCCGGGGGTCAAATTCAATAAAAAACAGCTGCACCACGATGAAGACGAAAAACAAGGGGAAAAAGACCAGCACCGTCTCGAAGAGCGCATCGGAGAGCGTATGCAAATAGACACGAAACACGCCATCATTGAGGGCTTCATGGTTCGACGGTGCCTCGATGAATGCGGTGTCCGCCCGAAAGGTGCCATAGAGCATCACCGCCAGAATCGCACCGACAGAGACCAGCGCGATGGTACCGAAACTACTCTGCTCTTGCGAGAGGCTGGAGCGATCCAGCCGGCTGATGCCCAACGAAATCGCGAGCAGGAAGGGGACCGCCAGCACACCGGTCGTCGCACCGGAAGCATCGAAGGCGATGACGACGAACTCCGGTTCGGCGAAAAACCCAAGGATAAGAATCAACGTATACAAAAGGACGAGCAGCTTGTACAACGCAAGCTTGAATACAATCCGAAGCAGCGCAAGCACCAAGAACGCACCGATGCCGATCGAGACAACCATCAGCAGTGCGAACGCATCAATCCGTCCAGCTGTCGAGGACTCGATCTGGCCGGAAAAAATCACAAGCCCCGGTTCCGCCAGCGTGAGAACAAACCCGAGGATGAACACGACGATAACGAAAGGACCCAGCCGGTTGCCCCTGACAATCCGCTCGCCGATCAGATCACCAAGCGGAGCGATGGAGCGGTCGACGCCCAGAAGAAAGAACGTCAGCCCGAAAACAACCAACAAAGCCCCGACTAGAAAGCGCACCAAAACAGCCGTCTCCAAAGGCGTCAGCGTCGCATGCAAAAGCACTACGATCAGCGTGACGGGAAGCACGGAATAAAGGACTTCACGTGTCTTTTCCAGTAGAGCACTCCTCCGGAAGTCACCATACCCTCTATTGACTGTCATCGACGGATGCGTTTGATTTTGCGCCCATCCATCGTCACTATCGAAAACGCCGATAAGAGTGAAGTCCGACTAAGCAACCAAAAAAAACGAAAATGAAACACACCAATCGGCTGTTGATAATAGAAACATTGATCATCATCAACTTCAAGTTTATCATACCATAACGGCTTAGAATCATGAATAATCACATCAATCCTGCTGAGTCCCTAACAACCAGCGTTTCTTTTCCTGTCCGGATTGTGAGACCCTTTCTAAAGAAGCCGTGCTAAAAGCCAGTCCATCAGACGCTAAATGCCACAGTCAGCATAAAGTATTCAAGGCCTGCAAGCTGTTGACCCCTGTAACGCTGGCTAATGCAAGAAAACAACTAGTTCCTTGTCCCGGCATGCACGTCTTTTTTCAACTAAAGGTTTTGTGTTTCTTGGCAGTGGTGCATATTTCTTTAAATTAACGCTGAAAAGCGTATAGGAAGCCTCTGACGAGTCTTATAAGGTGTAAAACGGACCTATGATTTCTGCTGCCAGGTCCGAGTGAAGGCCTGCTCATTTAAACTTGACTGCGCCCTTAAACAAAAAAGCGCCTTTCTTCACAGAAAGGCGCGGTTGACGAAGTTGGATTGCGGTTTATTGCTCTTGGCACGCCGAACAATACCCATAGAGGTCCACCCGGTGATCCGTGATGTTAAATCCGTGCCGACGACCGGTCTTCTCGACATAGTCCCGGACCGGACAGTCCTCAAGATGCACCAGTTTCCCGCAAGAGAGACACATCAGATGGTGGGCGTGCGTGGTGTGGCTGAGCTCAAAATGCGTCTCTTTCCGGTTCTCGACGTTCACCTCGGATACGAGATGGTTCTGGCTCAATTGTTCAAGGGAACGATACACTGTGGAAAGCGACAGCTCCGGAAGGGCTTTTTTCAACTGGAAATAGAGATCCTCCGCCGTCAGCAATTTATCGGTGGAGTCGAGGACTTCAAGCAGATGCATTCTCGCGTCGGTCGCTTTCAAGTTGTGATTTCTGAGCCACTGGCGATACTTGTCCATAGTTCCTCACCCTTTATCGGACGCCTAGGATGGTCCGAAGGCTGTATATGATGAAAAAGACCAGACTGTTCAAGAGCACGATCGTCGAGCCGGAAGGGAAATCGATCACGAACGATATCAAGAGTCCGGAGACGACCGAAGCGATTGAAACCACGGTCGCGATTCCCACGGTGCCTTTGAAACTACGGTTGAACTGCATCGCGATGATGATCGGGAAGATGATCAGCGCACTGATCAGCAGCGTGCCGATCGCCTGGATGCCGACGACAACGGTCACCCCGGTCAGAATCGCAAGCACCATGTTGAGCCGCGAGACCTTGACATCCGTAATGCGCGCGAAATCCTCATCGAACGTCATCGAGAAAAGCTGCGTGAAATAGACAAGCAGAAACGCCACGACCGCCACAGAAAAGCCAATTGCAAAATAGACATCCGTCTGCCGGATGGTCAGGATCGATCCGAACAGATAACTGTAGACATCCACATTGAACCCGCCGCTGGTGCTTACCAGTACGGTTCCCAGCGCCAGTGCGAAAGCGGCCATCAAGGCGATCGAGGCATCCCCCTGCAGGCGGGCGGTGTGGTTCAGCTTCAGGATGATGATGCTGGAGAGCACCACAAGCGGTAGACTGAAAAGGAGCGGAGCCTGGTTCAGCACCAGCCCGATGGCGACGGCGGCGAAGGCGACATGGGAGAGCCCATGTCCTATCATAGCATATTTCTTCAAAACCAAGAAGGACCCGATCGTCGCGCTGCTGATGGAAACACTGACGCCCACGAGCAGGGCGCGCCACATGTAGCCGTACTCAAACGCCCTCAAGAGCTGTTCAAGGTTGCTCATGAGCAACCACGTCCATAGCGCCGGGGATGCGTGTGGATGTAAGGCGAGAGCGTCTGGGTTTCACAGAATTCATCAAACGTACCATCAAAGAGCAGGTCGGTTTCCAGATAGAGAATGCGCGTGGCATAGGGTTCGACGCCCGCGACATCATGCGTAATCATGAGAATCGTCAAATCCTGCTCCTGATTCAGCTGTTTCAAAAGATCCAGGAAATTCTTCTGCGACCCCTGGTCCAAAGAGTTGATTGGCTCATCGAGAATCAGCACATCCGGCTGCATGACCATGCTTCTTGCCAAAAGCGCCCGCTGATACTGCCCGCCGCTCAACGCGCCGATGCGTTTCTTCGCGATCGCATCGATGTCGAAATATTCCATCATCCGCCGGATGTGTGTCTTGTCATGGCGATTCAACCATTTCGGCAGGGGCTTGCTCTTACGGACGCCGGAAGCGACGACTTCCTCCACAGTAGCCGGGAAATTGCGGTCCTCGACGCCGGTATGCTGCGCGACGCAGCCGATTTCAACGTCTTCATGCCAGACGATTCGCCCCTTTTGATAACGCAGAAGCCCCAGAATGCTTCTCGCCAGCGTGGTCTTCCCAGAACCATTCACGCCGATCAGCGCGATGAAATCCCCCCGGTCCACACCGAAGCTGACCCGGTCCAGAGCCGTGACCTTGTTGTAGTGTACCGAAAGCTCCTCGACAGTGAAAAGACGCTCAGGGGCCATCGTAATTCAGACCTTTCTTGAATTTCTCGAGGTTGTGTTCGAACACATCGATGAAGGTGAAGCCTTCCTCCATCCGGTCTCTGGGCATGTTCTCCGCCGCGTAGAGATACAATATCTCAACGTCTGTTTCGCTTTTGATGGCATCCGCGACCTTGGGATCGATCTGCACTTCGCTGAAAAGATACTCGATGCCATACTCGTCAATCAGATCGACCATGTCCGCCAGCGCCTGCGGGGTCGGTTCGGCATCCGGCGAAAAACCCCGGTAGGGGTTCACATAATCCCACTCGTAGCGGTCGGCGAGATACCCGAAGGCGTTGTGTCCCCCATGCATCAACACATCGAGTTCGCTGTGCTTGCGAAGGTCGCTGTAATCCTCATGGACGGCTTCGAGCTGTTCAATGTAGGCCTCGGCATTATCGGTGAAAGTCGATTCATGTTCGGGGAGCAGCTCGATGAATGCGTCCCGGATGTCCTCGACCATCTGGATTGCGTTCAAGGGGTCCATCCATATGTGCGGGTCGTAGAGGCCTTCATCATCCTGATTGTCCTCGACGACCTGGACATTGATGGGCGGCGTGGTGTATCGAATTTCTTCTTCATGGAGCCAATGGAACTCAACCAGGGTAATCCCCGTCTCTTCACCGTGTATGCGCACGTGATCCCCGCGGGATTCTAAAGCGATGGGGTCTTCAGGATTGTCATCCGCAACAGACACGGAGAGACTGTTTGGCTGCCCATCCGCATCCAAAGCACGTGCTTCGCCATCCTGAGAGACGATGTCGGCACTCAGCTCCAGCGCATCGCCCTCCGTAATGGAGGGCAGGCTGCCATGCCAGTGGTCATCATGGACATAGGCATAAACCGTTTCATCGTCTTCATATTTCTCGATTTCGAAAGATTCGATAGCCTCCTCGTACTCGTCGGCATAATCCGGATTGTCTCCTTCGTCGTGGGTATAATCCGCGGTGTCGGTATCCACGAGGTCGACATTGCGGCTGAGGTCAAGGACTTCGAGCGAATCATCCTCACCCTGCAGAAGGCGAGGGACCCAGGGCTCCATGGAATCCCCGGTATATAGAAGCAGCTCCGCATCGAGCACCTCCATCATCTTCTGAGGGGTGGGCTCATAATTGTGCGCATCGACACCCGGTGGCAGCAGGAACTCGACATCCACCTTCTCCTCCCCGATGGCTCTAGCCATGTCGTACTGAGGAAACAGCGAAGCCATCACCAAGGGCTTGTCACGCTCGAACGCATCGTCGCACGCCGTACTCATAAACGAGATGACGGCCAACAGTCCGATAATCAGCACTTGTCTCATAGAAACACTCCTTTTCCTATCGTCCAATAAAAGCCCTTCATCCATCGCCGGCTGGATGAAAGGCTGGAAACAACGTTTTTTTGTGAGAGCTGCTCAGTCAACCACGACATTGATCGGCGGGGTAGTATACTTGATTTCATCCTCGTGCAGCCAATGGAAGACGACCTGCGTGATACCTTCTTCCTCGCCTTCAATGTGGACGTGGTCGCCGTGTTCAATCACACTGACGATTCCCTTCGGAGCATCGTCATACACGGAGACACCTAGCGCGTCCTCGCCGTTCAAGTCAACCGGCGTCTCGTCCGTCTCTTCGATAGACGCACCGAGCGAGAGGTTATCCCCTTCCGGGACGTCCGGCAGCTCGCCGTGCCAGTGATCGTCATGGACGTAGGCGACTTTCTCCTCATCCGCGCCACGGTCAAGAATCTCAAAGGCGCGGATCTCCTCGTGGTCATCATCATGGCCATGACCGACTTCAACGGTAATCGCGGGCGTCGTGTAACGCACCTCGCCATCTTGCAGCCATTGGAACGTCACGTCGACCGTTCCTTCCGAGAGACCGCTGATATGCACATGGTCGCCATGGGACTCCAGTTCGACGATGTCTTCCGCTTCGCCTTCAGCGAGCGTAACATCCAGCCTGTTGGGCGAATTGTCTGCATTGAGCTCGATCTGTTCCCCTTCCGAATCCTCGATGACAGCTCCCAGTGATAGATGCTCGCCTTCCTGCACATCCGGAAGGGTGCCATCCCAGTGATCATCGTGCACATAAGCGGCACGATCTTCAGCGCTGCGATCGATAATCTCGAACCGATCGACTGCTTCTTCCGTGTCACAAGCGGCCAGGCTCAAACCAAGAAAAACGGCCGGAAACGCAAACAACATTTTCTTCATATGGAAATCCTCCTAGATATTTTCTAAACCAAACATAGCATATGTGACTTGCAATTGCAAACCGTTTGCATTTGTTAGAATCGAGAATCCGAAGGAAACCAGCCTGAACCGGGTTATCGACAAAAAAGGAAACCTTGAACAGCCGATTCAAGCTGTTCAGGTTTCCTTGGTGTAGACCGTGCAGACTCTCTCATTCAACTGATGGAAGCAAGTGTCCAGACGACTTTTAACATCGGATAAGTGTCTTTCTTTATGGTATAACCGTGCTCACAGACACTCAGCGGGGGTTGTTGTAGACGATGTAGCCGCGGGTGATGTAGCCTTCGGGAATCTCGGCCTTGGGAATGCTCGGACGCGGGTCGAAATGTTCGCTCTTCGCGTGTCTATAAAGGCCGGCGTTTTCGAACTTGATGGGAAGTCCGAGGCTGTTGAAGAAGCTCGGGTGGTTCTGCAGCTGAAAGTGCAGATGCGGCTCTGTAGAGTTCCCCGTGTTCCCGCAGGTCGCGATTGTCTGTCCCCGTGTAACCGGGTCGCCGGGGCTGATCTGGATGCTGTCTTTCTTAAGATGCGCGAGCGTGCTGTATTCGTTCGGAGTGTGTTGAATGACCACGTAGTTGCCGCCGATGCGCGGAGACCTTGATAGAAACTTGCCCGGGCCGAAGATCAGACTGTCCTCGGCCTCGTTATAAACCTCGACGACTTTCCCATCCGCCGGTGCGATGATCTCTTCATCATAGCAATGATACTGTTCAACGTCCGTCGCATCGCCCGCATGTGTCCGGCCAGCTTCATCCACCTTCACGAAATCATAGGCGTAGCGCTGGGTGGGGATGCCCCAGGAATGGGAGTGTTCTTTCAGATAGCTGCCGTTGATGACCGCCCATTCCCCCTTGAAAGGCAGGTCATAGGGCGTCTCATTCTCATAGTTGTCTATGGAGGGTTTCTTGAAGCCATACTTGATGGTTACCATCAGAGCGCCAAGATATTGACGGATCATCGCTTTGAACACGGAATAGTCCAGCAAAACTTCTACGACCGCAAACAAAGTCAAAAGCGCCAGCAGCGAAAACACAAGGGAATCAAAAACCAATGCGGCGATTGCGCTCAATATCCCGATGTATTTCACGTTCCGCGAAAAAATCAGCAACCAATACTTGTACTTATACTTCTTCTCTACATTCGAGTTACGCATGTCAGTCACTCCTCAATGACTATTATAAGCGGATTTTCAGGTTTAACTCCCACCCTGCAGTGTGGTGTGTCCCTGTCATCAAACGGGTTTTACAATACAGAATAACACATCTTTACTCTTTATACATTAATCATTTTGATATGCGATTGCGTCAATAAAGGTGAAGGGGGATCTCGTCAGCGGTCTTGAGTGGCCCGGATGGCGGAAACGCTGCCGAGTGAAGCAGGAGCGCCCCGCGTGGCAAAGGAGTATCGACTCCAGCAAGGAATCCCTGTCGGCCGACCCACTAAATCGGTTGATATTCCTTGATGACGCGGTATCCTTCAGTAGGCTCCTGTTTGAAGAGGTGATCGGGCTCTAGGTGTTCGAAAGATTGTGTAAGTGAAGCCAAACAATCCCTGCACAAAAAAAGAGGCTCGTTCTGCACAAGACCTCTCTTTGCATGGGGATTGACGTGTATCGGCTTCACTTCATTTCTTCTTGGTATTCTTCAAATATACGCAGAGCGCAATGGTGAAGACGCCATTGAACATGACCACCAAAGGCATACGCATCCCCTCCTATGTTGTCATTTCTTTTGCATGTCATAGCATCCCCTGATTCTTATGGCTTATATTCAGGCTCTCAGCTCCGGACAATCCCTCCACAACTAAATATTAATACCACGAACATGAGCTATGCAAAAGCTCCAAGCCGCTCACGGATATACCCTTAACAATCGGACGTTTCCTTTGTTTTGAAAAGAGCGGTATCCGCTTGAGTTCTAATCATCCCGGCCTTTCTATCCGCGCCGCCTACACTCAGTCCGGGTTGTTCCTTTTCACACCCCCTGACTTTGAAGTGCCAAAGAGAAACCCAGAAGGTCAATCACTAGCAGACAAACATCTTGACACTCTCTCTATATTGCAATAGAATTAATAGTATACTTTAAAGAAAGCAGGTACATACTCTATGAGCTTAATTAACAAATTTCGCGAGAAGACGAACGAAGTTTTCAAGGAAACCTTCGATATGAATCTAGAAGAGCTGTTAAGGCTTGAACCGGTCAAACTTGAAGATGCTGTCGAAGATTTTGATCGCGAAATAGAACGACTGAAGAAAAGGCTGGATGAACTTGACAAAGAAAAACGTGAGATTGCGAACGACCTCGAAGAAAAGCGGCGTTACAAAAAAGAGCTAAGCAAGAAGTTGCGAAAAAGCAAAATTTAACGAAAAGGATTGGAGATACACATATTCTCCAATCATTTTATAAAGAAGGATGAACATCTGATGGACGGGAAAATGTAGCGATTGCAATTGTAAATAACGCTTCGCTTTTTTAAAGCTTGTCATTGAGCTCACCAAGAGATCGAAGTTTAGACTTCACTATTGTTTGGGAGAATTTCATCTCCCTAAAACTCACTATCACAATACCGTTAGTTTCTTGATCACTACACTGGCTGTCGAGTATGATTTTCTTCAACATTTCCTGTTCATAAACAAGATTCTTGAGCAGAACTGCACGGTTTCAGATCTGATCAGTGATATTGCAGTCAAAAAGAAAACGGAAATCCTTGATCGGCGTTCTCAACCGTCCGGAATTCCGTTACTATCGTAGTCAAGGAACGTGTGACCCATTTTAATCAAACGACATACCCTCGACCATTTTCTACTCACCTCAATAAGCTTGGCGCACCCCTTGAAAACGCTTATCAAAGGTGAGTTTTTCTATGAAGTCCCTTTAGCAAAATAAAGGGATCTAAACTCCTGTCCAACAATCATCCATGCTTGCTCAAATCTTGTTTTCAGTACTTATTGAGCACTCGCCGGATGTTCAGGCTACGGTTTGCAGGAAGACATTCTGCAGGACATTCAATGCAACGAAGGAGATCACCACGGAAATCAGCGGTGTGAGAACCCAACCGACCGCAATGTAGCCTAGTTGGGATACACCGATGTTCCGTCCGCCTTTCACAAGCCCGATTCCCATAATCGCACCTACGACAGCCTGTGATTGCGAAACAGGCACAAGCGGGAAGGCTGGTAGGTTCCTTGAGGTGAGGAAGTTATAGAGGCCTTCAGAAGAGAAAACAAACAGCACGAACGCCGCGGCCAAAACCACCACAAAAGCAGTGATCGGGGAAAGATCTAAAATATTGTTCCCCACAGTCGTCATAACCCTTTTTGAGTACGTGAAGACCCCGACAGCAATCGCCAGGCCGCCTAAAAAGAACAGTTGTTGGACCCCTGTGATCGTGATGGTGTTGGCAATCACAATGTCGTCGAAGGGGGAAACATTGAGGAAAACCCCCATGACGTTGGCTATATTGTTTGTCCCCAGACTGTAAGCGCCGAATGCCCCGGCAATCACAAGACCATATCTAGTGTATTTATCCATCCTGACCACATGGATTTTCGTATGCTCGATGATATATTTTACAATCCAATAGATGATCACCGCGAAAATGGCACCCAGGATGGGTGTGAATATCCAGGTCTGGAAGATATTCACCACGATTGAGCCATCCGTTTGATATCCAGCGAACAAGTTCCATCCGATAATGGCCCCTACAATGGCTTGTGAAGTGGACACGGGCAAGCCCCTTTTTGACATCATCATCACGGTAAACGCGGAAGCGACCGAGACTGCAAATGCTCCGGCAATCTGATCAATCGCCCCAAGATCTTCCAGTGTCTGGGAGGTTCCGGCTTCCCCTGTTCCGCCCACCACACTTCCTATGATGACGAACACACCACAAATAATGGCCGCGGTCCTAAAACGGATCATTTTGGCGCCGACTGCTGTTCCAAAAATATTCGCCGCATCGTTAGCCCCGAGCGACCACCCCATGAAAAGTCCGGCCGAGAGGAAAAGGACAGTGATCAGAATTTCCATATATTATACACCTTCTTGATTTCACACATCATCATATGCTTCTTTTGAATCTGAACACAGACAGTTTGCTGGCTATATCCTCTGCTAAATCCGAGAGTAAGGCGAATTGATCTGCGAACTTATTGAGGATAAGCTTCTCGCCAAGCGAACGATCCAGCTCATCATCGAATATCTTGGTCTTGAGTTTGTGCAGCAACGTATCGACATCGGATTCATAAAGATTGGTCTTTGTAATGTAATCCTCAACCGTGCTGAATTCGGTCATATAAATCCTGACACCTTTAATCAGCGTTTCAACAGCCTGATTGGACTTCTTGGCTATATGACCGAAATCATCCTTCAAGGATGACATGATGTTCGGCCGGATCACCTGAAGCTCCTGAAGCGATTCCTTTGAAACATCAGCGATGTCGTCCATGGCATCCATGAGTTCAACGATATCCGCACTCAAATGAGGAATCAAGTTATATCTGAAAAGGACAAACTTAATGTTCACCAGGTGCTCATCAGCTTCATTCTCCAGTTCAGTAGCGGATTTAAGACGTTCCTTGAATTGCTCGTGTTCCCCGCGGATATATGCCTTAACCCCTTCCAAAAAGGCATTTGAACCCTTCTGCAAGCAGTTAAGATAGAGGTCAATTTCCATTTCAAGTTCTTTGTTTCGGTCTTTAAAAATCTTCATATATAACCCTCCCTGGATAGATTGGATTTCACATATTCAAGTTGTGCAGCATTATAATTGCCCCGATGGGCTTTCTCCCGGACAAGTTGCTGCACTATTTCGCATGAACAGATGTAAAGTCTCTATATAACATTGTATTGTATCAAAAGATGTAAGCCTTTTACAATGCTTTAAAAGAAATTGATGGTGGAAAAT
>PULR01000050.1 GCA_003551005.1 Mollicutes bacterium | reverse complement strand
ACCGGATGGATCGCGAAGCGTACGTCCTTGCCCGTCTCCGCAAGCGCATCGGCAAGTCTTTTCACCTTGTGCTGCGCCTGCGCGAGCGCCATGCCGTAGCCCGGCGCGAGAATCACTCGCTCCGCTTCGCCGATGAGCGTAGCGAGGTCGGTGCTCCTCCGGGTTGCTTGCGCGGTAGTTTTTTCTTCTTTGTCGGCTGAATCGCTTGTGTCAGAAGATACCTTGGCCGCAAACAGTATCCGGCCCAGCGGCTGGTTCATAGCCTGGCACATGAGCTGGGTGAGCACCAGGCCGCTGGCGCCGACGATGCCGCCCAGCGCGACAAGCAGCACATTGCCGATCGCCATGCCCGCGATGGCGCCGGCCACCCCGCTCAGGGAGTTCAAGAGGGAAATCGCGATCGGCATGTCCGCCCCACCGATGCGGATGGTGAAGACGACCCCCAAAGCTAACCCCAGCGCAGCCAGCACCGGCAGGCTGAAGGCGGCCGGCGCAGCGAGGCCGACGCTGCCGGCGATGATCAGCAGAATGGGGATGATCAGCGTGTTGTTCAAGGCGCGATGGCCTGGAAGAACTACAGGTCTGCCGTGTAGAATTTCCGCAAGCTTTCCAGCCGCCACCAGGCTTCCTGAAAGCGTCAGCGTCCCCACCGCCAAGGCCAGCAACGCAGTGGCGTGCTCGAAACGGGTGATCTCGCGGGTGAGCGTCAAGGCGGCGACCACCGCGGAGGCGCTCCCGCCGACGCCGTTGAGCAGGGCGACGAGCTGGGGCATCTGCGTCATGCGCACCCGCAGTGCCAGAAAGGTCCCCACCGAAGCGCCCAGGGCCACGGCGACAAGCACGCTGAGGATGGCGACAGTTGTATCGAAGACATCAAAGAAGACAATCGTGACTATCACAGCGACGGCGACGGCCGCTGCGCTCAGTAGGTTCCCTCTCTGGGCGGTCTCCACGCGGCTGAGCATCGCGATGCCGCCCATCACGATAAGGACCAGCAGAAACGAAAGTACGTAATAAAGGACGTCCGGCATCACTCACGCCCCGCTTTCTGCTTGAAGAATCCCAGCATGCGGCGGGTCACTAAGAAGCCGCCGACAATATTGATCGAGGCCAGAAAGACGGCGATGCCGCCGACGAAGCCGCCGAGCAGGGGGCGTGCATCCGCGAGCAGCACGGCGATGATGGCGAGGGCGCCGAGGATGGTGATGCCGCTGAGCGCGTTCATGCCCGACATCAACGGCGTGTGCAGCAAACTCGGCACGTTGCGGATCAGGAAATAGCCGATGACGCTGACAATGAGGAAAGTCGCAAGCAGGATGATGGGTGACATAGTGTCCTCCTTATGATGTGGATGGGGCGCCTTTCACAGCCGGCCCATGGCTTCGAGGGTTCCTTCATGGACGACGTCGCCGCCTCGGGTGACGATGATCGAGCGGCACACCTCGTCGTTATCATCAAGGTGCAGCCCGCCGTCCTTATGCAGATAGCTGAAGAGGTTGTAGACGTTCTGCGCGAACATCTTGGTCGCGCTTTCGGGCAGATAGCCGGGAATGTTCTTGACGCCCTGGATCTCCACGCCGTGACGGTTGATGATCTCGCCGGTCTCGGTCAGGCTGCAGTTTCCGCCCTGGTCGACCGAGATGTCGACCACGATGGAGCCGGTCTTCATGCGCTTGACCATGGGCTCATCGACGAGGATGGGCGCCATGCGTCCGGGGACGAGCGCGGAGAGGACCACGATGTCGTATTCCCCGATGTGTCCGGCGAGGATGTCGCGTTCGTGCTTGAGCCAGGATTCCTCGAGCGGCTTCGCGTAGCCGCCCTCGCCGATGGCCGCTTCTTTGGGGACGCCGAGGTCGAGCGTCTTCGCTCCGAGGCTTCGAGCCTGTTCATCGGCGTCCGGACGGATATCCGCCGCATGGACGACGGCCCCGAGGCGCTTCGCGGTCGCGATGGACTGTAGACCCGAGACACCGGTGCCGACCACAAGGACCTTCGCGGGGTCGATACGGCCGACCGGCGCGAAGATCTGCGGCATGAACTTGACAAGGCTGTCGGCCGCCATCAGCACACCCTTGTATCCCGCGCAGGTGCTCATCGAGGTCAGCGCATCGAGCGGCTGCGCGCGGGTGATCCGGGGCACGCCATCCAGCGTGAGGCCGATGACGCCGCGTCTGGCCATATGATCGACCATGTCGTGGTTGCCGGGCGAGGCCGGGTGGAGGAACGTGATCAGATACTGTCCTTCCCGCATCATGTCGAGTTCGTGCTGGTTCGTCTCTTCGTTATGGAGGGGCTCCTTGACTTTCAATATGACATCGCAGCGTTCATAAAGCTCGCGCGCATCCTTGAGGATGGTCGCCCCGGCTGTTTCATAGTCTGCGTCTGAAAAATTCGAACCCGTTCCCGCGCCGCTTTGCACAAAAACAGCGTCCCCTTGTTTTTCAATGTATTGCTTGACAGTCTGCGGGGTCGCGGCGACACGTTTTTCGTTTTTCATGATTTCTCTGGGAATACCGACCTTCATGGTCTCGCCTCCTAAGCGGTGTAAGTTTGTAAGGGGTTTCATCCACGGCCATTATAACATCATCCCCGGCCGCATTTCCACCTTTTTCCAAAGGAAAGAAGCGCCGTCTGCACGGCGCTTCCGTTTGTCTTCACGCAGAATCCTTCACCGGCGTGCTTCAGTAAGCTCCAGGAATGTGTCGATCTCGTCCTTGATGACGGCGAGGGAATCCTCCCAGAACCGTTTGTCGGTGACATCCGCCCCGACCATCGCCGCGAGGTCCTCGACGTCCTTTTTCCCGGTCTCCTGCAGGAGGCGTCTAATCTCGGGGATGAAGGCATCGCCCTGTTTTTGATACATCGCGTAGATGCCCTTCGCGAAGAGCAGGCCGAACGCATAGGGGAAGTTGTAGAAGCTGAGGCCGCCGCTGTAGTAGTGCGGCTTGTTCACCCACATGTAGGGATGGAGCGTCCCGGCGTCGACGCCTTCACCATAGGCTTCCTGCTGCGCCTCGCGCATGAAGGTCTTGAGTCTTTCGGCCGAGAGGGGGGTCTCCTTGCGGGCCTCGAAGACGTTTTTCTCGAAGAGGAATCTCGAGAGGATGTCGACCACGACCTGCGTGCTGCCCATCAACGACTGCTCGAGGAGGAAGAGTTTCTCCTCCGATTCAGCCTCCTCGATCGCCGCCCGCTTGACGATGGTCTCGCAGAACGTCGAGGCGGTCTCAGCCACGGGCATGGTATAGGAGGCGTTGAGGATGTCCTCCTTGAACACCTGTTCGCCGTGATAGGCATGACCGAGTTCATGCGCCAGCGTGATCACATCGGAGAAGGAACCCTTGAAGTTTGTGAGAATGCGGCTCTCCCCCAGCGGATGGATGTTGAAGCAGAACGCACCGCCACGCTTGCCCTTGCGGGGCGTGAAATCGATCCAGCGCTCCTGGTGTGCGCGTTTAGCGAGGGCTGAAAGGTCTTCTGAGAAGGAGGCGAAGTTGTCGACGACATAGTCCATCGCCTCATCGACCGTGAACTCCCTTTCCGCGCTGCCAAGCGGCGCGAAGAGATCATACCACGGCAGGCCGCCTTCATGACCGAGCAGTTCCGCTTTCCGCTTGAGGTAGCGCCAGAACATCGGCCTTGCTTCCCGCATGGCTTCAATCAGGACATCCAGCGTCTCCTGGCGCATGCGGGAGTTGTGGATTGCTTCCTGGAGCGGACTTTCGTATCCGCGCAGTTCGGTGAGTTCATTCACTTCACCCTTGATGCTGTTGAGGGCGGCGGCGACGGACTTCTCGACTTTCGGATAAGCGTCGATCTCGGCTTCATAGGCTTTTTTCCGGGTGTCGGCTTCCTTGCTGTGGGCTTTGTTGCGGATCTCGCTGAGTGTCAGCGTCTCGCCCTCGAAAGGCACTTCCAGCGTGCTCGTGAGCAGCCCCTGCAGACGGCTCCAGGCAGAGGAGCCGGTCTGGGCGAGCTTGGCCACGAGCGCTTCCTCCCGGTCGGAGAGCAGATAGGCTGCATCCTTTTGCATGCGCTTGAGAAGCTCCTGGAATTCCTGCAGGACTTCTTCTTCCTCAAGCAGCCTATCCAGGTCGTCGAGGTCGCCGAGCCATCGCTTGAAGGCCGTATCGAAGGTGGTCATCTCGCTTGAGAGCTGCTGAAGACGGTTCATCCATTTGTGCGACTCCTCATCTTCCGCATCGGTGGCAAGCGTGAGGTTGACGAAACCATACGCGCGGATGAACAACTCGCGCCTCCGGCGCGCGATGTCGAGGTATTCGCGGATGGTATCGGCAGGGTGCTTTGCATCGGCAAGCGCCTGCTTGAAGGTCTCGGTCTCTTCAACCAGCTGTTCGATCGAAGCGATTGCATGCTTGAACTCCTCAGAGCCATAGCCCGAAAAGAGGGGTTCGAGATTCCAAGTACGCATAACGTATCATCCTTTATGTAGTGGGTTTGCACCAGAGGCGCAGGGTGTAGAAAACGCGCCGCGGCCGACAGGGCCAAGGCGCGTGTTTGTCAGCGGTTGCTGGTGAAGCTTGCGATGATGGCGATCAATCGCAGCAGTTCGATATACAGCCAGACCAGAGTCAGGATCAGTCCGAAGGAAAGCATCCACTCGAAGCGTTTATCGGCGCCCGCGTTGACGGCCTCTTCAATCTGATTGAAGGAGATGTTCAAAAACAGCGCGGAAATCACGACACCGCCGATGACAATCAACGCATACAAAGCGATGGGGGTGCCGCCAAAGAAGCCCCAGCCGCCGATCAAGAACAGCACGAAGAACACCAGGCTCATCAGGATCAGCCCGATGAGGGCGGTGAACATGACCTTCTGGAAAGCGGCGGTGACGCGGATGACCCGCGTGCGATAAAGCAGCAGCATCGAGAAGAACACCGCAAAGGTCGCGAGCACGGCCGTTCCGATGAGATGATCACCCAGCTGGGCTGCATAAAGCGCCGACAAGCCGCCGATTAACACGCCCTGCGCGGCGACCGCGAGCGTCGATGTGATGGGGGAGCTGCGTCGTGAAGCGATGATTGCAGTAATCAGATATACCGGCAGCATCGCGAGCGTCAGGACATACCCCGCCGGCACGTCCGTGCCGCCGAAGGTCGTGCCCTGGAAGAACAGCAGATAGTTGAAGGTGAACCCGAGCACGACAATCAGGAACAGATACACCGACTTGCCGAAGATGCTGCTGTAGGAGACCGTCTCGGCGCCGGCCTCCGTCCGTTTCCAGATGCGGGCCATCGGCCCGCCACGCATCAACCCGCCGCGCATCATGCCGCCGCGGGCGCCTCTGCGTCCTCTCATCATATCAGACACCTCTTTCCATAAGCTTTCGTCCACACCGGGAGCTCCCGGCGATTTCATTCATTATCATTATTATACACATCCCCGCCTCGACCTTCAACCCATGAGCACGTCTTAGATGTCGAGACTCAGCTGGGAGGTCTCCGGCAGATCGCCGAAGGCATCGAGCGCATCCAGTTTGTCCACGAGCGAACCGCTCAGCAAGGTGCGGCGCTTGAGATCTTCCTGCGAGGTGAACAGCTTCTCCTCGCGCGCCTCGACGATCGAGCGCGCGACGCGCTCGCCGAGACCATCCAAAGCGACGAAGGGCATGCGCAGCCCCTGCGAATCAGCGGTGAGGCGGAAGTCGGTGGCGGCGGATTCGCTGATGGAGATGGGGGCGAAATAGAAGCCACGCTTCACCATCTCGAGCGCGACCTCGAGGACGGTGTGCAGACGCTGCTCGGGACCGCTCGCGCGGGTGCCCTTCTCGGCGATGTCCTCAAGACGCTCGCGGATGTAGTACTCGCCGCCCTGCATGGCGCGGAGGTCGAAATCGGAGGCGCGTTTGGAGAAGTAGGCCGAGTAGAAATGGATCGGCCGGTACAGCTTGAACCAGGCGATGCGCAGCGCCATGATGACGTAGGCGGTCGCGTGCGCCTTGGGGAACATGTACTTGATGCGTCCGGCGCTCCAGATGTACCACTCGGGGATGTCATACTCGCGCATGGTACGCTTATAGCCCTCCCAGATGTCCGGCTGCTTCTCGGCCTTGCCCTTGCGGATGAATTCGCTGATCTCGAAGGCTTTCTCGCTCGGCATGCCGGCCTGGATGAGATAGACCATGATGTCGTCACGACAGCCGATGACCTCCGAGAAGGGAATCCGGCCGAACTTGGTCCGGCCGTTGACGAGCTGTTCGGCGTTGTTCAGCCAGACATCGGTCCCGTGCGAGAGTCCGGAGATCTTGACGATGTCGGCGAAGGAGGAGGGCCGGGAGTCCTTGAGCATCCCCCGGACGAAGGAGGTCCCCATCTCGGGCACCCCGTAGCTCGCCACTTCGCTCTTGATGTCGGCGGGCTTGAGGCCGAGCACTTCGGTGCCGCTGAGCAGCCGATAGACCTTCGGGTCGTCCAGAGGGATCTCCCGGGCGTCGGAGAAGGGGAAGGAGACAGGATCCTCACGCACGAAATCCATCAGAAAGCGGATCATCGTCGGGTCGTCGTGACCGAGCACGTCAAGCTTGAAGAGGTTGTCTTCGAAGGAATGGTAGTCGAAATGGGTCGTCTTCCAGGCTTTCGACGTGTCGTCGCCGGGATACTGCACCGGTGTCACGTCGGTGATCTCCTTGTAGCTGGGGACGACGACGATGCCGCCCGGGTGCTGGCCGGTCGAGCGCTTCACGCCGGTAATGGCGTTCGCGCGGCGGTCGATCTCGGCGCGCCGCAGCCGAAGCCCCTTCTTCTCGGCGTAGCCCTTGACGTAGCCGTAGGCGGTCTTCTGGGCCACGGTGGAGATGGTCCCCGCCCGGAAGGCCCGCTCGCGCCCGAACATGGTGCGGACGTATTCGTGGACCTCGGGCTGGTATTCTCCTGAGAAATTGAGGTCGATGTCGGGGACCTTGTCCCCCTTGAAGCCGAGGAACGTCTCGAAGGGGATGTCATGTCCGTCACGCCGCAATGTCTCCTCGCAGTGCGGACAGGGCATCGGCTTCAGATCGAAACCGCTGTCGACATCCTCGAGCAGGCTCTGCAGGCCTTTCTCGCCTTCCTTGAGACCGTGTTTCTGCTTTTCCTCCTCCGTCATCTTGAAGGCCGTGAAATGACACGAAGGGCAGGCATAATGCGGCGGCAGCGGATTGACCTCGGTGATGTCCATCAAGGTCGCCACCAGACTCGAGCCCACACTGCCGCGGCTGCCGACGAGATAGCCGTCCTCGAGCGACTTCCTGACCAGCAGATGCGAGATGTAATAGACGGTCGAGAACTTGTTGCGGGTGATGCTCTCCATCTCCTGATCAAGACGTTTTTCCACCATCGTCGGAAGCGGCTCTCCATAAAGGCTTTGCGCCTGTTTGTAGACCATGTCCTTCAGCTTGTCCTCAATCGAGGGGATCCCCTCGAGCGCGAGGAAATCATCGGTCGGGGCGTAGAGCTCGTCGTTGAAGGCCTCGAAATGCTCCACACGTTCAGCGAGCTGACGGGTATCCTCGACGACGACCCGTTCAGCCTCCTCGCCTAGATAGGAGAAGCTCTTTAGCATCTCCTCGGTGGTGCGGAAATATTGCGAGGGGATCTCGTCGTAACGCGCGAGCGAGTGATAGCCTCCGCCGACGATGGGGGTACGGATGTAGATGTCGCGGTAGCGTACGCTGCTCTTTTCAACGTGATGGGCGTCCCCGACGGAGACGACGGGAATCTCAAGGGAGCGTCCGGTCTTTAGCATCCGCCGATGCGCCTGTTGCACGCGCTCAACGGGATTGTCCATGTCCTTCTTCAAATGGGCGTGGTCCTCGGGCGGGAGCAGCTCGATGTAATCGAAGAACCGCGCGCGTTCTCGCAGCACGTCGGTGCTTTCATTGAGGGCGGCGTCGAAGAGGTCGCCGTTCATGCAGCCGCTGCCGATCAGCAGCCCCTCGCGATGCTGCTTGAGGACGGACTTCGGCAGCTTCGCGCCGCGGCTATAGTATTTGGTGTTGGCGAGGGAAATCAGTTCGTAGAGGTTCTTCAGGCCCTTGGCGTTCTTGACCAGCACGTTCATGTGCCCTTCCATCGCATGGCGGTAGCGGTCGAGGTCGACGTGGTCGTGCAGGTTCTTGAGCTGCTCGAAGGTCTTGATGCCGGCTTTGTGCAGATCGGCGAGCATGTGCATGAACACGCCGGCCGTGGCCTGCGTGTCGTATTCGGCACGATGGTGCCTCGCAAGCTCGACACCGAAATATTTCGCGACGGCTTTCAGGTTGAACCGCTTCAGTTTGTCCGCATAGAACTGTCTCGCGAGCTGCAGGGTGTCGATGACGGCGTAGGGTCCGCCTTCAAGCTCGTAAGCCTCGAGGTTGGCTTCGAGGTGGGCGAGGTCGAAGGGGGCGTTGTGGGCGACGAGGATGGTGCCCTCGATGAAATTCCGGAACTGTTCAAGTGCTTCTGATGGCGAGGGCGCGCCCTTCAAATCCTTGTCCGAGATGCCGGTCAGCCTTTTTGTGAAGTCGCTGAGCGGCTCATCGGGGTCGACGAAACTATCGAAGCGGTCGATGACCTGATGGTCCTTGATCCTGGCTGCGGAGATTTCAATGATCTTCCCTTCGTGCACGCTCAGGTCCGTGGTCTCGAGGTCGAAGACCGTGTAGGTGGCGGCTTCGAGGTCCGCTTCGTTCTCCCCCCAGGCGACGGCAAGGCGGGCCTCGTCGATGACGTCGAACTCGGCGCCGAAGATGGGCTTGATGCCGGCTTTTTTCGCAGCTGCGTAGAACTCGGGGAAGGACTGGACGCTGTTGTGGTCGGTCAGGGCGAGCGCGGGTTGATTGAAACGCTTCGCGGCCTCGACGAACTGCTCGATGGGGTCGATGCCATCAAGCGTGGACATATTCGAATGCAGATGCAGCTCGACTCGGGATGATTCGGCCGTCTCCTCGCGGTCGTCGGAAGGTTCCGCCCGGTCGGTGCGCTCGATGACGTTGGCGATGATCGCGACGTCATCGGTGAAGCGGTCCAGCTGTGCGGAGCCGTCGACGCGCATGCGCATCCCCGGGAGGGTTCCTTCTAGGTAATCCGCTTCGTTTTTATCCTTGACGAATTTCTTGACATAGATGGAGTCGTTGCCGCTGCTCAGGATGAACGTGTAGAGCGTCGTCTCCTTCTTGATGCGCCGGGACTCGACGGAATGCACGACGCCTTCGAGGGTGAAATCGGTGTTCCTGTGGGCGGAACGGTACTCGAGCAGGTCATCCTCGGTGAAGGGGACATCCTCGATGGCGTGGCTCACCTGCTGGATCTTGCGACGATAATGCCGCACGAACCGCGCCGGACGCGGCGCGGACTCAGCATCCGTCCCACTCTCTGAGGGTGCTTCTTCCGATTCGCGTTCACGTTCGATCTGCTCGGCGATCGAGGGGGTCTGCTCGCAATAGCGCACCGTCAGCTCGACATCAAAGCCGAAATCGAAGAGCTGACGCTGCACGTCGATGAGCAGCTCTTCAGCGAAATCCCCGTCCTTCGGACAGACGATGGTGAGCTTTCTGCCGTCACGTTCGGTCTCGAAGCCGACGATGGCTTGGAAACGGGGCTTCCTGCGGACCAGCCGCTCAAGCGCGAACCGGTAATATTCCTCGAGGCGCTGATAGTCCTCCGTCTCGTATTCAATGCGATAGTAGACACGATTGCAGGTATTCAAAAAGAGCGGCAGGTTCTCCAATCCATCGATGAACTGCCTGAAAGACTCGAGCGGCAGGGGCCGCTCAAGTTCGATCGCCAGATGCCAGCTTTTCTGCGATTCATCCACTTCAAGCTCCACGAGCTTGCCCGCGGGACGGGCGTCCTCGGGAAGCTCGAGCAGCTTCAGCAAGGTGTCGAAGGCTTGTTCCATAGTTGCTTCACTCCAATGCGTCGCCTCTCATTATAGCACAGGGTCGTAAAAAAAAAGTAGAGCGCATCTACTTTTTCATTTTTCGAAATCGATGTCGACCTTGCCGGCCATGATCTCCTCAAGCGCAATGCTCAAGGGCTTTTCGCACTTCGGTTCGATGCTGGTGTCGTGCTTGTCGCGGATGATCTTGGCCCGCATGGCGGCCGCATAGGCCAGCTTGTACTTCGACTCGATATTCTTGAGGAGCTCGTCGATCGAGGGATAGCGGAGCCCTTCTTTGTTCTTACTCATTCATATCCACCTCCAGAAGCGTCTTGTATTTATGGATGGCCCGTTCCGTGCGGGCGTGTTCGGCGCGGATGATGGCCAGGACCCGGTCGGCGGCGTTGGTCACTTCGTCGTTGACGACGATGTAGTCGTACTTATGGGCGAGGGGGAACTCCCGTTCCGCCTTGTCCATGCGTTTTTGTATGGTGTCGCCGGTCTCGGTTCCGCGTCTTAAAAGCCGCCGGTAAAGCGCCTCCTTGTTCGGTGGGGCGATGAAGATGAAGACCCCCTGCGGGGCTTTCTCCCTCACCTGCAGGGCGCCCTGGACTTCAATCTCCAGCACCACTTCCTTGCCGCGGGACAGCTGTTCGTCGACTTTGTCCTTTGGGGTTCCATAGTAGTGTCCGACAAACTCGGCCCATTCCAAAAAGGCGTCCTGCTGGATGCGTCGTTCAAACTCCTCGTGGGAGACGAAATAATAATCGGACCCTTCTATCTCCCCTTCGCGCTGCGGCCTGGTCGTCATCGAGGTCGAATAAACGAGGTCGTGCCCTTCGAGATCGAAGAGCGCCTTGCGCACGGTCCCCTTCCCCACTCCGGAAGGGCCGCTCAAGACCACAAGCAAACCCCGTTCATTCAGTTTCATGGGACCTCCTCCAATCTTTCCAGCGGCACGACGTTTTATATTATCATAACACTTTTGTCCTACATATGTAAGGCCGGGGCGCTAAGTTTTTGAAAAAAAACCGTTTCTGACGTGTTATAATGACTGCGGTGATAATCATGAGCTTTGACGGCGTTCTGATCCGGCATGTCCTCAGGGAGCTGAAAGTGCTTGAAGGTGGAAAGGTCCAGAAAATCCATCAGCTCCCCGATTTTACATTTCTATTCACGATCCAGGCCAGGGGGACGAAGACGCTTCTTCTCTCGGCCTCGAAACACAGCGCCCGCATGCATCTGACCCGGCAGCGCTATCGCAAGCCCGAGGAGCCGCCCCTCTTCTGCAAGCTCCTCAGGAAGCATCTCGAGAGTGCGCGCCTCAAGGGGGTCGAGCAGCTCGACAACGACCGGGTGGTCACGTTCACATTCCTCACCCGCGACCGTTACGGCGAGAGGGTTGAACGCCGGCTCATTGTGGAGCTTTTCGGCAAGGACGCCAACGTCATTCTGTGTGATGAAAACCGGCGCATCTTCGATGCGCTCAACCATGTCCACCCCTTCGAAGGGGGGCGCACGCTGGTCGCCGGCGCGCACTATGAATATCCTCTCGACGAGAGGCAGAACCCCTTCGAAAACGGCGCGCAGGCGAGACTCGAATCCATCCGGGGGGAGCATCCCCGGGATTATCTGCAGGCTTTCCAGGGCGTGAGCCCCATGCTGATTAGTGAATATCTGCACCGGCGCCGCACTATCGAGGACCCGGAAACCTTCTTCGGTCTCCTTCATGAACAGCGCTACGAAATCCGCAGCGACGGAAAGGTTCGCTTCGCTCCCTACGAGATCACCCACGCCGGTGGCCGCTTGAGACGATTCGAAAGCCCCAGCGAGATGCTGGACGCCGCCTTCGAGGAACAAGCCCGACGGGCGCAGGAGAATCAGCTTGCAAAACAGCTCAGAACCTTCATCAAGCAGCGCCTCGAGCGTGCAAAGAACAAGATCGACGCCCTCGCCGACGATCTGCGGAAGACCGAGGAGAGGGACACGCTCCGGAAAAAAGGCGAGCTCATCCTTGCCAACTACCACCGGATCGGCAAGGGCGATCGAACGCTGGTCGCCGAGGATTACGAGACGGGGGAGACGCTTGAGATCGCCCTGGAACCGACGAAGACGCCGATCGAGAACAGCGAGGCCTATTTCCGCCGGGCCAAGAAGCTCAAGAAAAGCATCCCCCACATCCAGCGCCAGATCAAGTACGCCAAGCGGGAGCGGGCCTATTTCGAGCTGCTTGAGGACCAGCTCACCCGCGCGGACCTCGACGACCTAGCCGAAATCCGCGAGGAGCTCATCGAAGAAGGCTACTGGAAGCAAGCCCGATCCAACCGCAAAAAACAACGCGCGACAAAAACCGCGCGGCACCTCGTCTACTACGACCCCGAAGGCATTGAAATCCACGTCGGAAAGAACAACGTCCAGAACGCGCGCATCACCCATGAACTCGCCAGACCCCACCACGTGTGGTTCCACGTCAAGGACGCCCCCGGCGCCCATGTCATCGTCCGGCAGGGCTTCCCGCTTTCGGAGACGACCCTGCGCACCGCCGCGCAGCTTGCAAGCTATCATTCTCGCATGCGCCACTCCTCGAGCGTGCCGGTCGACTACACCGAGGTGAAGAACCTCAAGAAGATTCCCGGGCAGAAACCCGGATTCGTCACCTATAAGAACCAGAAAACCCTCTTCATCGACCCGGATGAGGACTACATCGCTTCCTTGAAGCAGAAATGACGCACCAAAGCGGTGCGTCATTTCTATTCATACTTGAACCCCGCCCAGAACGAATCGAGGAAATCCTGGATGACATGATCCTCCGATAGGGTCACATGCCGCCAGTGCGCGGGCAGGAGCGCGCGATACTGCGGCAAATCGTAGCGTGAATCGAGCAGCACGGCGACGCCCCGGTCCCGTTCGGTGCGGATGACGCGACCGACGGCCTGCACGACTTTGTTGAAGCCGGGGTAGGTATAGGCATAGTCGAACCCGTTCAATCCTTCCTCATAGAAATGGTCGCGGATCATCTCGTTCATCCGGTTGAAGGCCGGCAGCGCCACGCCGACGATGAGGACGCCGCTGAGCGCCTCGCCGGTATAGTCGACCGCTTCGGAGAAACTACCCCCGAGAACGGCGAACAGCACCTTCGAGCGCTCGGAAGTTCGTTTGAAGCTCTCCAGCATCTCCTCGCGCGCGAAAGGACTCATCCCCCGCTCCTGCTTGAGCACATCATAACCGGTGGCGTCGAACTGCTCGTAGGCCATCTCGAGATAGGCATAGGAGGGGAAGAAGGCGATGTAGTTCCCCCGTCTGGTCTCCAGCAGGGCGTAGATAGTATCGACGATGCGCGGCAGGGAGTATCGCCGTTCCCGATACTTCGTGGAGGTCGAGACATCGAGAAAGACACCCAGCCGGCGGGGATCGAAGGGGGAGGGCACCTCGAAACGCTTCCCCTCTCCCCGCGTGATCAGCTGCGAATAGTAGTGGATGGGGGTCAGGGTGGCGGAGAAAAAGACCGACCCCCCCTCGAGCTTCTCGACAAGCAGCGCTGTCTCCTGCGACGCATCGAGACAGGCGATGGAAAAGCGTGTCGCTTCTTGCTCGCGCTCGATCACGAAACGGTAGGCGGAACCGAAATATTCGGCAATCCTGAGAAACGTCGCGATCTCGAAGAAACCCTCCCGACAAGCTTTCCGCTGCCGGTGGCGCTTGTTCGCCTGCAAGGCATCGTCAAGGCGGGCGAGCAGCCGCTGCAGGTGGGAAAGCAAGGCCTCGTCGAGCTCATTGTAGGCGGCGAAGCCTGAGCGGTCGGCGCCGCTTTCCTTGAGGATCTCCTCCATCCGTGTGAGCACAGCCCTGACGCGCGGGGCGGGGGAGGGTTTCAGCTCGCGCGTGTTGGCCTCGAGGGAGACGAGATCCTCACAGGAGAGCGTCGCGGAATGCATCGACCGGGCGCGGTCGACAAGGTTGTGCGCCTCGTCGACGAGCAGCCGGGGCGTGAACTGATGATCCGCGAAGTAGCGCTCAAGCTGTATGCGCGGGTCGAAGACGTAGTTGAAATCGCAGATGATAAGGTCGCAGTAATCCGCAACCTCGAGCGCGAAGGCGTGCGGGCAGAGAGTGTGGAACTCCCCATAGGCACGGATGCGCTCCGCGCCATAGACGTCGTCGTGGACAAAGAGATCTTCAAGCGCCTCGCGAAGGCGGTTGTAGAATCCTTTTGCGTATTCGCACAATTCCGGGTCGCAGTCGACTTCGTCTTTCAGGCAGAGGTTCTCCTTGGCGTTCAACGTGATGGCCTTGATTCTGAGGCCCTCTTGCTTCATGCGCTCGACCATGTCGACGGCGATGGATTTGCCAGCGTTCTTCGCCGTCAGATAGAACAGTTTCTCCCGTTCGTCCTTGAGCGCCTTCAGACCTGCATAAAGCGCCGCGATAGTCTTGCCGATGCCGGTGGGCGCCTCGGCGTAGAGCGTTTCCCCGCGGACGAGCGTCTGCCAGACGGCGCCCATGAAGTGATACTGGCCTTCGCGGTAGGACTCGAAGGGGAAGGTCAGTCCCTCGATCGACCGACGCTTTTCGTATTGATGCTCGCGGTAGACATCGAGCCATTCCAGATAGCCCGAGACGGTGGCTTCGAGGATTGCATCGAGGGTGCTTTTCGAATATCGCTTGGTGAATGTCCTGTGACGTTTGTCGGCATCGATATACGTCAACCAGACGCTCAGGTTCCGCAAACCCCGGCTCTCGGCAAGCAGCCAGGCGTAGATCTGCGCCTGACGCAGATGGGCGGGGTAGGTGTCTTCCTCCAGTAGCGAGAGATCCGTCTCGGTGCTTTTGATCTCTTCGACGATGCACTCGCCATCACGGTGCAGAACCCCGTCGATCCGGCCGCTGATGTGAAGGCTGTGCCCGCCGCGTGCAAGGTGCGCTTCGACGTACACCTCGCGCTCATCGCCCGCGAGGTAGTCGTTTTGTCTTGCTTCATGAAGCTTCTGCCCGAGCCGGCGCCTGTTTCGCGCGCCGCTCTGGCTGCCCAGATCCCCCGCCGCATGGAGGAAGGAGGCTAGCTCTTTGACGCTGATGCGGTGTTCTTCAAGGACTGTCTCCATCGTGCACCCTCCAATCTCTATCATTGTAACACGCGGCGCGGGGTTAGGCCACAGCGACTGGTTTGGCAATCGGCCCGCCATATAGTAGAATACAGGGTGCGAATATTTATCACACAAGGAGCGAATATACCCCTATGGCGAACTGGTGGCAACGGGCAATCATCTATCAGGTGTATCTGCGCAGTTTCTACGACAGCAACGCCGATGGCATCGGCGATCTGAAAGGCGTCGAGGAGAAGCTGGATTACATCCGCAGCCTGGGAGCGGACACGGTATGGATCTCGCCGCATTATGATTCGCCGATGGACGACAACGGCTACGACATCCGGGACTTCTACCGGGTCAGCCCGGATTACGGCGATCTCGACGATTTCCGTTCACTCATCGCGAAAGCCCGCGAGAAAGGCATGCGCATCATCACCGACATGGTGCTCAACCATACCTCCGATGAGCACCCTTGGTTTTTGGCGGCGAAGGACCCCTCACACCCGGAACATGAAACCTACAAGGATTTCTATATCTGGCACGCGCCCCGTTTCGATGAAGCGGGCAACCCCCGCCGCCCCACCCGCTGGATCGGCTGGTTCGGTAACCCCGCCTGGACCTACAACGAAGCGACCGGTGAGTATTATCTGCACATCTTCTCGCGCAAGATGCCGGATCTCAACTGGCGCAATCCAAAGGTCCGCGAGGCGATGAAAAACGTCATCCGTTATTGGATCGACCTCGGAGTGGACGGCTTCCGTCTGGATGCCACGAACCATCTCGAGAAGAACTGGGACTTTCCCGATGGCTATCCCGGGTATGAGAACTTCTCCAGTCTGGAAAGACACCACGAGTACCTTCAGGAGCTCGGGCGCGAACTCTTCGAGCCCAACAACTTGATGATCATCGGCGAGGCGGGCGGCGCCACCCGCGAGGAGGCGCTCCGCTACGCCGGTTTCGATTCACCCGAATTCAACATGCTCGTGCATTT
>PULR01000014.1 GCA_003551005.1 Mollicutes bacterium | reverse complement strand
TTCTATAACACGCAACGCTTTTCACCTGCATTAAAAGGCCTGACCCCGATGCAATATCGGAATCAGGCCTTGGCATCTGTTTAATTATTTCCACTGTCTACTTGACGGGGAGCGGTTCACAAGCGGGACCCTTTTTTCATGCCGGAAGGGGAATGGCATATGGTATAATAAAAATAGGAGAACTTGATATAGGGAGGGATGGCATGCGATTGTTCATCGCCGTCGAATTCGACAGCCACGTTCATGAAGCGCTAGGAGAGATCGCACACCATGTCAGGAGTCATGCCAAGAGCGGGAAGTTCGTCGAGAAAGAGAACTACCATCTGACGCTTGCATTTTTAGGTGAGCGGGACGAAAGTGACATTGAAGACCTCAAAAACATTCTCGATGGCATACAGGCGAATCCCCTGCCGCTGCGGTTCGAACGCATCGGCACCTTCGATCCGCCCCGTCCCGGTCGGATCTACTGGGTGGGCATCGAGCCGAACCGCAATCTGACGAAGCTGCACAAACAACTCGTCTCCGCCCTTGAAGATGCGGGCTACGAGCTCGATCGCAAGCCGTTCCGCCCGCATGTGACCCTCGCGAGACGCGTGCACGTCCCCGATACACAACGGCAGCGGATTTCTGAGCAGTTCACGCCGTTTTCGACCATCGTCAAGCGGATTTCCCTGATGGAATCGCAGCGGGGCGAAAAGGGACCCATCTACAAAGCGCTGCACACGAAGAGGCTTGAAGGATGAAGCCCGCTTTCTCCAAGACACGGGTGCTGGCGTTTCTGCGTGTGGGGGCGATTTATCTCGTGGCGTTTTTGGCCGCGTTTGGAACCTATCATGGCGTCGATGTTGAATCGTTCCTGCTGCGGATCTTCCTTGCGGACCTTGCCGCGACGCTGTTCGTCTTCACGATGAGCACGCTGCATCACAACACGTCGATCTACGACCCTTATTGGAGCGTTGCGCCGATGGTGCTCGTGTTGGTCTATGTGGATTCGTGGAACCCGGCCAGTGCGCTGATGGTCTTCATCATCTTCGCCTGGGGTATAAGGCTGACTATCAACTGGGCCCGCGGCTGGTCGGGACTCGCCGATGAGGATTGGCGCTACGCGATGTTCCGCAGGCGCTACCCCCGGGTGTTCGTGTTCATCAATCTGTTCGGACTGCACGTGATGCCGACGCTAGTCGTCTTCTTGGTGATGCTGCCGGCATACGCATTCCTGCAGGCCGAGCCGGGCCTGTCCCTGCTTGTCGTGCTGGGCGCGGCCCTCTCGCTTGGTGCAACCGGCATCCAGCTCTTGAGCGATGAGCAGCTGCGCCGTTTCCACCGGAGACAGCCGGGTGTCATCTGTCGGGAGGGGCTTTGGCGGTTCAGCCGTCATCCCAACTACTTCGGCGAGATTCTGATGTGGTTCGGCGTGTATGTGATGATGCTGGGCGTCGCGGGGGATGCCTATCTCCTCGTCATCGGTCCGATTGTCAATCTGCTGATGTTCCTCTCGATCAGTCTTCCGCTAATGGAACGTCGGCTGTCTTCGTATGAAGGCTATGCACAGTACGAAGAAGAAGTCTCGCTGCTGATTCCGCTGCCGGAAGGCAGGAAAATCACGCAGCTTTTCACCCGCAGGAGCGGTTGATTCTAAAAACGGCCCCGGCGAGCGTCCTTCATGGACGCGCCCGGGGCTGTTTGTTCTTGTTTTTTATTTAAAGGAAGGCATCGATGCGATCACGGATTGTCCGCACGGCGTCGACGAGGATGGCATGCGAGGTGTTGTTGAGGATTTCAAGTTCTGCATTCTCCCCGATAGCGGCTCGTGTTGTTTCCGCTTCGTGGGCCGGGAAGACCCGGTCCGAATCCCCATGGAGCATCAGCACGGGGCATTTGATTGAAGCGGCTTCTTTCGTTCCTTCTCGCAACCCGTTATGCCGGTCGGTGATGTTGAAGCGGGCGAGGGCGAGGTTCACCTCCGGTAGGTTCTGCTGTTTGAGGAGCGCGTCGATGTAGGCGTCGTAACGACGGTCATGAGGTTTGTCCTTGGTGTAGATTGAAGCGTTGAGGACTCGCTTTAAGCCGGAGGGGTTGCCTTGGTTGCGTAGGCGTTCGAGGGGTTTGACGTGTTTGCGCATGTCTTGCAGTGAATCAATGGGCGGATTCCCTCGGAGCATTCCGAGAAGACGCCGCTTACGGATGATGCGTCCATGCGCCGGCGCCGAGGCGAGCAGTATCAGTTTGTCGACTCGCTTTGGTACATCGAGGGTGACACGCATCGCCACCGCTGCGCCAATGGAAAGACCGGCCAGATGGAATGTCTGTAGGCCGAGCGCATCGACGAACAGCCGGACGTCCTCGGCGAAATCTTCCATGGTTTCAATCGGGGATTCGTAGGAGGACTCGCCGAATCCTCGGAGGTCAGGAGCGTAGAGCGTGAATCTTTCATCAAGATGCTCGAAGAGCAGGTCCCACTGTACGGAGGCGTTCAGATTGCCATGCAGAAGCACAAGCGGGACGCTTCCCCCTTCTCGGTGACGATAAGCCAGGGTTTCGCCGTTTTCAAGTTCAATCCTTCTGGGTTGCTCCATTGCCATTCACTCCATTCCAAGGACCATTCAATCATCCTGTTTTCATTATAACCCTTTCGTAAGGAACACGCAAAGAAAACCGCCTGACGATGCCCACAAAGTGAAACCGGACCACTCAAGGAGGCCGAATCATATGAAGAAAATCCGTCGGAAGATTTCCAACGCCCGCAGCGCGCTGAGCGTCACGACCCATCGACACCCGAGATTGACGATCATCCTCATGGTGCTGGCATTGAATGTCGTCATTTTGTTGGTTGCGGCATGGATCGCGCTGCTCATTGATGATTCGTTCGCTGGATTCCTCGATGCCTTTGCGCTGGGCAGTGTGACGTGGATGCTGACGCCCAACGCCATCCTGGAGATCGATCAGCCTCAGACTCTCTTCCTCGCCGTGCTGGTGCTGATCATCGGACTGGTGCTGTTCAGCGGGACCATCATCGCCCTGACGACCAATGCACTCAAAGATTATTTCGAGATGAAACGGACAACGTCCGGAAAGGTGCATTTGAAGAACCACATCCTCGTGTTGAACTGGAACAGCAAAGTCCCCGAGCTGCTCGCCGACCTGCTCCATGTCAAGAGCCGCCGGGTGGATGTGCTGATTCTTGCTGAAACGGACAAACGGGAGGCGGAACGAGCGATTCGCCAAGTCCTGGAGGCCGTTCCGGAGACCGAGCATCGCCCGCGGCTGAATGTGCTTTACAAGCAGGGGGACCCTCTGTCCGGCTCGGAGCTCGCAGACTGCAGCATCACTTCTGCGGAAAGCATTCTGGTCATGAACAAGGAACTCGAGGAGACGGCCGTCGAATCCTATGAGCGAAGCGACCTGAATGTCATCAAACTCACGCTTGCCTTAGCGAGGCTGCGCTTGCCCAAGAAACCAAAGGTCATCGTTGAGATTGGCGATTACAGCACCCGCAGCAAGATTGATACCATCGCCAGCCGTTTTGTGACGAGCGGCGTGGAAGTGCTCGCCATCTGTTTCGACCGACGGCTGGGACAGATCATGGCCCAGACCATCATCGAGAAGGCGATGGAGGATGTCTATCTGGAGCTTTTCTCTTTCGAGAATTCCGAAGTCTACGCGCTTGAGGATGTTTCCTTCGAAGCTTGTCTGCATCGCCATTCCCACGCCCTGCCGCTTGAACGGAAAGGAAATTCGCTTTTTGTCCTGGCCCCGGACAACACAAGCAAGCACACACTCGCTACTGAAGCCATCCAGGCTGAAACCTTGTCCTTCACGCCGGACAGCGAACGTGTGGCGCGACATGTCTTCCTCGTCGGGGAGAACAACAAAAAACGGTTTATCGAGGAGACATTCCAGCTCTACGCGGATCTGCACGGCAGCGAATTTACCGCCGAGACTCTCTCGGACGCCCGCGACCGGGACTTCGTTGAAAAGCTGAATGCGCTGGATACGCCGGCGACGGTCCTGTTGCTCAGCGAGCCCAATGCACAGTCCGATGCGCTGGATGCGAACGTCATCGACAGTTTGCTGTTCCTTGAAGCGCACATCGACAATCCCAACGTCCACATCATTGTCGAACTGCTTGATCCGAAGAACGACACGCTCATCAAGCGTTTCAACGTCGACAACACCATCATCAGCAACCGTCTGATTTCTTTACTGCTCGGCAAGCTGGTGCTCTTTCCTGAAACGCATCCATTCTATGAGGATTTGCTCACCATTGACCCGTCCGGGAGCCACACGGATGCTGTCGCGATCCACACCGCCAAGGTCCGCGAGGTCCTCGGCATGGAGACAAAACGGACCTTCAGCAGCATCAAGGCGTTCGTCGCCGGACTCATCGAAGCTTCCGGAGGAGCGTTCACCTGTCTTGGGGTCCTGGGCAACGATTCCCTCGAGATGTTCACAGGAAACCTGCATGAACAGCCGCTCGCACTCGATGCGGAGGATTCCCTCGTGTTGCTCAGATTATGACCTTCACAGGCGGGTGGGAATCTGCTAAAATTGAAACATCGAGGTGACTGGATGCTAGTACTCATCGGTGCAAGTGCAAGCGGCAAGACAGAAATTGCGAAAATCATCATCCATCGCTACGGCTTTCAAAAGCTCGTGACCTGTACGACCCGGGAGCGACGCGCAGGGGAACTCGACGGCGTGGATTATCATTTCCTCACCGTCGGGGATTTTTTACGTCGCCGCGCCGAAGGGTATTTCATCGAGACCGCGACCTACGGCGGCAATTACTATGGAACGCCGAGGGAGGAGATTCGTTCCGACCGGGTGCTGATCGTCGACACGAAAGGTGCGAACGTCCTCAATGCGAAACTCGGTCGACGGCTGACTATCTTTTTCCTAGAAGCACCGAAGTCCGTCCGGGCGCAGAGGATGATTGCCAGAGGCGACGCCCTTGATGACATTGAACACCGGCTCGAGGTCGACGATGAGCGTTTCGACCCTGCCAGACTGGATCGTCTCGACCATCTCGTGCGGACCCGGAACAAGACACTCGAAGAACTAGCCAGCGAGATTCACAATCTGTATCGAAAACATTTTCCCGAAGGCACGCGATAGACGTGCCCTTTTTTATAATTGGTGCAGGATGCGGCATTGACATAGCTGTCATACAGGCCTTATAATGTAGGATGGATATTTAGGAAGCGCTTAACATGCGTCTGCACGGACGCTTTCATCAAACGAAGGAGGAAACGGTATGCTGGAAAACATCCTCAAGGAATACCCCAGGCAGGAGGACTATCTGATTGAAGTGCTCCTCGAATACCAGAAACAAAAAGCCGACCGCCATATCGGTGAAGACGAAATCCGACGCATCGCTGAACATCTTGGCGTTACCGAAAGCAAGGTCTGGAGCGTGATCACGTTCTACACGTTCTTTTCGACGCGCCCCAGGGGGGAGAACATCATCCAGATCTGCAAGGACGTGCCTTGCTATCTCAACGACGGGAACACGGTCCAGCGCACGCTCGAGCAGCTGCTTGGAGTACAGGTGGGCGATACGACCAAAAATCAGAAATTCACACTCGAACACACCAGCTGTCTCGGACATTGCGATGGTGCGCCTGCCATCCGCATCAACGACAAGACCTACACGAACCTCAGTGTGGACAAGCTAAAGGCCATCATCTCTGAATATCGGGGGAATACGTAATGCTAGAACACAAACTGCTGACCGAACGCATCGACCGGATCAATCCGCTCTCGATTGATGATTACCTGCAGGCCGGCGGCTACGAGATGCTCAAGAAGGCCATCGGCATGGAGCGCATCGCCATCATCGAGGAAATCGAGAAATCCAAGCTCCGCGGCCGGGGCGGCGCGGCCTTCCCCGCCCACATCAAGCTCATGGGGATCGCCAAGGAAGAGGAGACGGTGCGCTATGTCGTGTGCAACGCGGACGAAGGCGAGCCCGGGAATTTCAAGGACCGCTATCTGATGGAGCATGATCCCCATCAGATGATTGAAGGGATGGTCATCGCCGCCTACGCCACCCGTGCGACAAAAGGGTATATCTATCTTCGCGGCGAGTACGACACCGCCCACAGCATCCTCAGCTGGACGCTCGACGAGGCCCGCAAACACAATTATCTGGGCGAGAACATATTGGGCAGCGGCTTCGATTTCGACATCGAGATTCGCTCCGGCGCGGGTTCGTACGTCTGCGGCGAGGAGTTCGCCCTCATCGAGTCGATCGAAGGCAAGCCCGGACGCACACGGGTCAAGCCCCCCTTCCCCACGCAGGTCGGGCTGTATGGCAAGCCCACGTTGATCAACAACGTCGAGACGTTCTCGAACTTCCCTCATATCCTCAGGATGGGCGGCGAAGCCTTCGCCGATATCGGAACGGACTCTTCAAGCGGCACCAAGCTGGTGTCGCTTTCGGGGAATGTCGCCAATCCCGGCGTCTACGAAGTGCCCTTCGGCGTCCCCATCCGGGACGTCATCGAGAAGCTGGGCGGCGGGACCGCCGATGGACGCAAGATCAAGATGGTCCAGCTCGGCGGCGCAAGCGGACCGATCATCCCCGAATACATGCTCGATCTGACCATCGATTTCGACCGGTTCGAGAACTTCGATTCCAAGACCGGCGCCGGCGCGATCATCGTCATGGACGAGCGAGTCGACGTCTTTGATGTGCTCAAGCGCATCGGCGAGTTCTTCGAACATGAATCCTGCGGCAAATGCACGCCTTGCAGGGAGGGGAACCTTCAGCTTCTGAAACTTGTCGAACGTTTTGTCGAGCGCCGGGCCAGTGAAAAAGACCTGCTCAACATCGAGACGCTCTCACGGGTCATGCACCAGACCTCCCTGTGCGGTCTCGGCCAAAGCGCCCCGACAGCGATATTCTCGACGCTGCAGTATTTCCGCGACCACTACATCGATGTCATCGAGCATCCGCAATCCTAAAAAGAAGGAGAATGTAACCATGCCAAACATAAAGATCAACGGCAAGCCGCTGACGGTCGAAGAGGGCACGACGATTCTTGAAGCCGCGAAAGCGAACAATATCAAGATCCCCACCCTGTGCTATTATCCGGATCTGGACATCAAGTCCGACTGCCGGGTCTGCTCGGTGGAGATCGTCGGTCAGAAAGGGTTGAAAACCGCCTGTTCAGAACCCGTCTGGGACGGAATGGAGATCCGCACGAACTCCCCGCGGGTTCTCAACGCCCGTAAAGTCCTCACGGAGCTGATTCTTGCGAACCACGATGCGAACTGCACAGCCTGCGAAAAGAACATGAACTGCGAACTGCAGACGCTCGCGAACACACTGGGGATTGATGAGAACCGTTTCGAGAACGTGCTTGAAGAGCGCCCGCTCGACACGGCGAATCCATCCATCACCCGCAATCCCAACCGCTGCATCAAGTGCGGCCGCTGCGTGGACGTCTGCAAGAACGTGCAAGGCATCCATGTCCTCGACAACATGGGCCGCAGCAACGAAATGGAGATTACGCCCGCCTATGGGAAATACCTCTCCGATCAAGAGTGCACCTTCTGCGGACAGTGCTCAAGCGTCTGCCCGGTCGCCTCGATCACGGAAAAAGACAAGTCGGATGAAGTCTGGGAGGCTCTGCATGACGAAGACAAGCACGTCATCGTCCAGGTCGCCCCGGCTGTGCGCGTCTCGCTCGGGGAAGAGATGGGCGCGCGCCCCGGCGCGATCGTGACGGAGAAGATGGTCTCCGCGCTTCGCAGCCTCGGATTCGACCGCGTCTTCGATACCGATTTCACCGCGGACCTCACCATCCTCGAGGAAGGGCACGAGCTCCTCGAGCGCGTGAAGGAGGGCGGTACGCTGCCGATGTTCACTTCCTGCTGCCCGGGCTGGATCAGTTTCGCCGAGCAGCAGTATCCGGAACTGCTTGATAATCTCTCCACCTGCAAGTCTCCGCAGCAGATGTTCGGCTCACTCGCGAAGACCTATTATGCGAAGAAGGAAGACATCGACCCCGAAAAACTGCATGTCGTCTCCGTCATGCCCTGCACCGCGAAGAAATACGAAGCATCCCGTGAAGAGATGCGCGTCGACGGAGAGAACCCTGATGTCGACACGGTGCTCACCACCCGTGAGCTGGGCAAGATGGTCCGACAGATGGGCATCGACTTCGATGAGCTCGAACCCTCGAGCTTCGACGACCCCTTCGGCATCACGAGCGGCGCCGCCGCCATCTTCGGTGCTTCCGGCGGTGTCATGGAAGCGGCGCTACGGACGGTCAGCGAAGTCGTCAATGAGGAACCGCTCAAGCAGCTCGACTTCGAGGACGTCCGCGGTCTTGAGGGCATCAAGGAGGCCGAGGTCGAGCTCGGCGGCAACACGGTGCGCGTCGCCGTCGCCCATTCGCTTTCCAACGCCCGCAAGCTTGCGGAAGAAGTCAAGCAAGGCGACTCCCCCTATGCGTTCATTGAAATCATGGCCTGCCCCGGCGGCTGCATCGGCGGCGGCGGACAGCCCTACAACACGACGAACGCCACCCGCCAGGAGCGAATAGACGCCACTTATCGTGTCGATTCCAGGATGGAGATCCGCCAATCCCACAAGAACCCCGTAATCACGACCTTGTATGAAGAATATCTCGAAGCTCCCCTCGGGGAACGTTCGCATAAGCTTCTGCACACGCACTATCAGAAACGCAACTGACATTCCTCCCCGGAGCTAAGGCTCCGGGGTTTTCATGTCCGCTTCCCTTGTAGGGAGGGTGCAGAGTAGATATAATAGTTATGAAAGCCGAGGTGCATGCCATGGATGTCATGTATTACGATCATCCGTTGATTCAGAACAAGCTGGCGATGCTCCGTGATGAACGGACGTCGATGCAGACCTTCCGCGAAGTCATGAGCGAGCTCTCCGGTCTGATGAGCTATGAAGCGACCAAGGATCTGCGCACGCGGGAGGCGTCGGTAACGACGCCTTTCGGCGAGGCAGATGTGCGCGTGCTTGACCAGGAAGTCGTCATCGTCCCGATTCTGCGAGCGGGACTGGGGATGGTCTCGACCATCCATTCCCTCATCCCCCATGCCCGTGTGGGTCATATCGGGCTCTATCGCGCGGAGGATGCGAAACCGAGACAATATTATGCCAAGCTGCCGGACGATCTCTCCGACAAGGTCGTGCTGCTGCTCGATCCGATGCTGGCGACCGGCGGCACCTTGAAGGAATCCGTCGAGATTCTTCTCACGAAGGACGCTTCCGACATCCGCTATATCGGTATCGTGGGCTGCCCGGAAGGACTGGATTACATCCGTCGTCACTGCCCGCAGCTGAAAGTGTATCTGGCCGCGTTGGATGAACGGTTGAGCGAAGAGAAATTCATCGTTCCCGGTCTCGGCGACGCCGGCGACCGGCTCTTCGGGACGAAATGAAGGAGGAGATGCAGTGGCTGGCTACCTCGTGACCCCTCAGGAGATGCGTCGCCTCGACGCCCTCACCTGCGAACGCGAAGCGATTGACGGTTTCGCGCTCATGCAGCGGGCCGCTTCTCGGCTGGGCCGAACAGCTCTCGAGAAGGGCCTGATGCAAAGCAGCGACCGTGTGATTTGTCTATGCGGACCCGGCAACAACGGCGGGGATGGTCTCGGCATCGCCGCACATCTCAGGGAAGCCGGGTACGAGACGCAGGCGTACATCATCGGCGACCCCGCACGGCTCTCGAAAGAGAGCGGGCGGATGCTTGAAAAGATTGAAGCGGATGTTCCGGTACAGTTTTTAGATTCCACGGACGTTGAGACACAGCTTCGCCCGGCGCTTGAACATGCCGACGTCGTGGTCGATGCGTTGCTGGGTATCGGCCTTGAAAGCCCCCTTGAAGGCGCGATGGCAAAGGCGGTCCGGTCCGTCAATAAAGCCAGGGTCCGGGTAGTGAGCATCGATCTGCCCAGCGGACTTCATGCGGGAAACGGTCTGGCGCTTGGTGATGCCATCAAGGCCGACCACACCCTGATCGTGCAGCATTTTAAGGGTGGAAATCTTCTCGGAGATGCGTTAGACTATCAGGGTGAGCGCTCCGTGGTTGATGTCGGCATTCTTCATGAGGACGTCCCGCTTCGTCAGTATGTCGATGTCAAGACATTCAAGGGAAGTATCCCGCCGCGGCGCCGCAACACCCACAAGTACCACTACGGCTCCATCCTCGTCGCCGGCGGGGCGGAAGGCATGCGCGGAGCCGTGACGCTTGCCGCCTCGGCCGCCCTCAGAAGCGGCGCCGGGCTGGTCCGTGCCGCCTATTTCAAGGGCGTCGAGCCATTCCCGTCGCCACCGGAGGTCATGGCATCCAGCTACCGGGCCGCTGAGGAACTCCCCCTCGAAGGCGTGCACAGCGTCTGTTTCGGGGTCGGCGCGGGCCTGGACGCTGAGCAGCGCAAGACACTCAAGCGGCTTCTCGAAGCCGACGTGCCGCTGCTGGTCGACGCCGATGGGCTTTCGCACCTCCGCGCGCTTGAGAAGGGGTCGGCTTCGCACCGCACCGTCCTGACCCCGCACGCCGGGGAGCTTTCAAGGCTGCTCGACACGGATGCGGGAAGCATCGTCGAAGACCCGCTTGGCGCGCTTGAAAAAGCGATTCAAAAGACCCATTCGACCATCCTGCTCAAGGGGCCGGTGACGCTCATCGCTCAGAAAGGACGCTTCTATGCGGTCGAGACCGGCCATCCCGGCATGGCGACGGCCGGCAGCGGCGATGTGCTCAGCGGTGTGATTACAAGCTTGATGGGGAGCGGACGAGAACCTTTCGAGGCGGCCGCCCTCGGAGCGATCGTGCACGGAGAGGCCGGCAGGCTGGCCGTCAAGGAAGTCGGCGAGGAAGGAATGCTTTCCGGCGACATCATCCGCATGATCCCGACGGTTCTTGAGACGTTCAAGGCAGAAGCCGGCGACAAGACATCAGCGGACGGCTGAACTATACGGAGGGGTACCCAAGTGGCTGAAGGGGCCGGCTTGGAAAGCTGGTAGGACGTGAAAGCGTCGCGGGGGTTCGAATCCCCTCCCCTCCGCCATCCTGGCATGAAAGCCGTCCGTCGATGTCCGGTTAGAAAAAACCCGCGACCAAGTCGCGGGTAAATTTTTCCTTGTAGGCGTTTGTTCATGAGCATTAATCGTAGGAGAATCCTTCGGCCGTCGAAGGCGCGGTCGCATCCTCCAAGGGTGCGGCCTTTTTCTTAGCCTTCGTTCGGATATTGTCATACAGCAGGGCGTGCAGCATGTGGTACCAGGGAAGGATGATCAGGAACGTGAGGGGGATGGTAATGAAATAGATGGCGATGAACGGACCGGTGATTGAAAACTCTCCTCCGAATACGGCTGCGACGAAGAGGACCGCAGCTAACAGGGCGCCGCCACCAAGCCAGATGAACCAAAGCAGAAAAGTGAAACGAAGCAGATAGAGCTTCAAATAGCTGCCGATCAGCATGCGGGCGCTTTGTTTGAGGGCACTCCCGCGTTCAGGGTCGAATTCCGGGTCTGCAAGTAGAAAGGGCGTCATCGAGAGAGGCGTTAGAAAGAGGTACCACGGCAATAAGTAGATGAGGGGAATAAGCGCGAAGACACCGATTATGTTTTCAAACGGCCGCCACGCGATATCCGGAATCCACTCTTGACCAGCCACCCAGTAGGCCGGGGTCGTCCAGTCGGTGTACCAGAACACCAGGCCCAGAAAAGGGAAGATGATGTAAGGGATGCCGAGGTTCAACACGTTTCGAAGCAACGTGTCGCCTCGATAGCCGATCATGTGGGGAAGTCCGGGATAATCCTCCCTTGTTTTGGCGACATGGGTGAAAAGCGAAGCGACTCCGACTAGCAGCGGCAAGGCGATGATTCCGCCGAGCAGCGGGATTGCGCCGAAAACAGCAAGAAAGATGAACATGGCGATGAGATAGTGCGGCATGATTTCCAGATAGTGCACGATAACCAGTTTGAGAGATCTTGCCAGAATAAACATCTTGCCCTCCAGATGTTTGTCTTATGAATTTTCACAAGTAATTATTATACCATGAATACTTGGAAGACAAACTGAATATTTCATTTAAGGAGCGAGTCCGCCGGGAAACCATATAGAAATATACCGCTGGATATGTTATTATAAAGGGAAATGCAAATATATGAATGCGGTTACAAAAAAAGGAGCGTCGGAACTGCATGCCTCATGGAATAATCCTGGCTGGCGGCTATTCGTCGCGAGCCAAACAAAATAAAATGCTGTTCGACATCGACGGGATTCCGTTGCTCGAACACACCGTCAACAGCATGCGTCCTCATGTCGACCGATTGGTGGTTGTCAGCGGCCGCTACCATAAGGAGGTTGAACGCCTCTTCGAGGACGCGGCTGATGTCGTGATTGTGCACAACCCGCGTTTCGAGGCAGGCATGTTCACCTCCGTACAGTGTGGTGTCCGGCAGATAGGGGACGATTTTTTCATGCTTCCCGGAGATATTCCCTTCGTTAGGTTTTCTACCTACCGGGCGCTCCTGGAAGCGCAAGGACCGATCCGGGTGCCAAAACACGGAAAAAGAAGAGGCCACCCCCTCTTCATTGAAAAAGCGCTGGCCCCTGACATTCTCGCACTCTCAGAAACGGCGAATCTGAAGACCTTCAGGAAGAATCACCCGCTCACAGAAGTAACGGTGGAAGACCCCGGTGTGCTCTTCGACGTCGATACACCGGAAGACTACCGCAAAGCCTTAAATTGGCAGAAAGGGGACCATACATGAAATTCAAGACGTACCGCAGGGTTGAATCCCTGGACGAGGCCTACCAACTGCTGCAGGAAGACCGGAAGAACATGGTCGTGGCAGGAGGCGGCTGGTTGAAGATGTCGAGCCGGACACTCGAGACGGCCATCGACTTGAGCGCGCTCGGTCTCGATCGGATTGTCGCCGGCGAGGATACCATCGAAATCGGCAGCATGACCCCATTATCCGCGATCGAAGCGGACTCCGGCATCGCCGCGCTCGCAAGCGGCATCCTCTCGCAAGCGGCCGGCGCCGTCATGGGACTTTCATTCCGTAACCTCGCCACCGTGGGCGGCAGTGTTGTCGGCAAATACGGATTCTCGGATGTGCTCACTCCCCTGCTGGCCATGGGGGCGGAGCTTGATTTCTATGGAGAAGGCCGTATCTCGCTGGAAGCTTTTCTCAAGAAGAAAGGACGCACGGCGGACATCCTGAAAAGTGTGATTGTTCCCCGTTCGCTCGGTCCGGGCTACTTCAAGAAGGTTCGCAAGACGCGTTTGGACTTCGCCGCCTTGAACCTCGCCGTTGTTACTACACAGCGAGGATATCGCATCGCCGTGGGGTCAAGACCGAGCGCGGCGACGCTGGGGGAAGAGGCGATGGAAATCCTCAACTCAGCTGATACCATTGATGAAGCGACTATCGAAAAGGCGGCGCGCGCGGTCGCTTCACTGAAGTACGGGGACAACCCCCGGGCCTCGAAGGCCTACCGCGAGCACGTTGCTTATGTCTATACGAAACGAGCGATTGAAGAGGTGAGAGATTGTGAAGATTGAATTGACTGTGAACGCGCGTCGACGCAGTGTCGAGGTCAGCCCCGACGATTATCTTGTCGACACTTTGAAAAAACTCGGATACAAAAGCGTCCGCCGCGGCTGCGACACCACGAGCTGCGGTGTCTGCACCGTGCTTGTCGATGGCGACCCGATACCTTCCTGCGCCTTTCTCAGCGTCCGCGCCGACCAGCGCGCCGTCACGACCGTCGAAGGCATCCCCGAGACGGCCTCCGCTTTGGCCGAGGAATTCGGACAGACCGGCGCGGATCAGTGCGGCTTCTGCAACCCCGGCATCGCGCTCACTGTCCACGCCATGCAGGAAAAAGAGTCCGATACGGATGATGAGACCATCCGCCGCCATCTTGTGGGGCATTTGTGCCGCTGTACCGGTTATCAATCCCAGCACGAAGCAATCAAGGCCTATCTAGGTGATGAAAAATGAAGAAGAAGACGTTCAAGACGGTCAACACCCAGTTTCCCTCCGTCGACGGCAAGGGTATCATGATGGGACGACCGGCCTATACCGATGATTTCGCTCCGGTTGACGCCCTGACCATCAAGGTTTTAAGAAGCCCGCATCCTTTCGCCCGCATCGCCTCCATCGACACCTCGGCCGCAGAGGCCATGGAAGGGGTCGAAATCGTCCTGACCCACAAGGATTTCAAGCGGAACCCCTTCACCCGCGCCGGTCAGGGTTATCCTGAACCTTCGCCGCACGATAAGTTCGTGCTCGATGAATACGTCCGCTACGTCGGTGACGAAGTCGCCGCCGTCGCCGCCGTCGATGAAGAGACGGCCCTCTCCGCTTTGGATGCGATCGATGTCGAATACGAAGTCTACGAACCCGTGCTGGATTTCGAATCCGCCAAGGGCCACGACTCCATCATCCATCCGGAAAAAGAAGTCTATGAGATGTTCCCCATCGGCTTCGACCCCGAGCGGAATGTCGCGGCGAGCTATCACATGGAGATCGGGGATGTGGAGCAGACGCTCGCGCAAAGCGACGTTGTTGTGGAAGAGACCTTCTATACGCAGGCTCAGGCTCACACCATGCTCGAACCGCACACTGTCAACGCCCACATCGATTATCAGGACCGGCTGGTGCTTTTCAGCGCGACGCAGACCCCTTTCCACGTCCGTCGCATCCTCTCGCAGACGCTGGAAGTCCCCATCAGCCGCATCCGTGTCATCAAACCGCGAGTGGGCGGCGGCTTCGGCGGCAAGCAGGCGATTCATGGTGAGATGCTGGCCGCAGCCGTCACGCTCCGCACCGGACGCCCCAGCAAACTCACCTATACGCGTCAGGAAGTGTTCGAATCCTCCTATACACGTCATCCGATGCGTCTCAATATCCGCATCGGATCCACGAAGGACGGACGTCTGACGGCCCTCGACCTCCAGGGGCTCTCCGATACCGGTGCATACGGTGAACATGCGCTCACCGTCTACATGGTCACCGGCTCGAAAGTGCTCCCGCTTTACAACAAGGTCGACGCCGTGCGGTTCGCCGGCGATGTCGTCTACACGAATCATGTCTCCTCCGGCGCTTTCCGCGGCTACGGGGCGGTGCAAGGGAACTTCGCGCTGGAAAGCGCCATCGACAAGGTCGCGGACAAGCTCGGCATGGACCCCATGGCTCTGCGGCAGAAGAACATGATCCTCGAAGGGGAGACCTCGCCCATCTTCGAAGTCATGGGCGAAGGCACCGAGGGCACCGCGATGGACATGGAATCCTGCAAGCTCGACTATTGCGTCAAGCGGGGGATGGAACTCATCGGCTACGAGGAGAAATCCCCCCGCCGCGAAGTCTCGGAACATAAAATCCGCAGCATCGGCGGGGCGATTGCAATGCAGGGCAGCGGCATCCCCTATATCGACATGGGGGCCGCGACCTTGAAGCTCAACGACGACGGTTTCTTCAACCTCACCGTCGGCGCGACCGACATCGGACAGGGCAGTGATACCATCCTCGCGCAGATTGCGGCGGAACAGCTCGAAGTGCCGCTTGAGAAGATGGTGGTCTACTCCTCCGATACGGATCTGACTCCCTTCGACGTCGGCGCCTATGCCTCGAGCACGACCTACGTCTCGGGCAACGCCGTGCTCAAGGCCGCACAGCAGATGCGCAGCCGGCTCGTCGAGGAAGCCGCCCGCTCGATGCAGACCTCCCCGGAGGCGATCATCTACGAAGACGGCCGCTTTGAAGCGGAGGATGGCTCGCCCGGCATCGACCTCGGCGAGCTCGCGACGAAGCTGTATTACAACGAAGACCAGAAACAGCTGACCACGACCGGCAGTTATTACGGGACTAAGTCCCCGCCGCCGTTCATGGTGGGGTTCGTCGAGATTGAAATCGACCGTGAGACGGGAGAACTCGACATCCTCGATTATGTCAGCGTCGTAGATTGTGGAACGACCATCAACCCGGCCCTCGCCCGCGGCCAGATTGAAGGCGGCATCGTCCAGGGCATCGGCATGGCCTTGACGGAGGATGAACACTACAGCAAGAAAGGCAAGCTCATCAGCAAGGATTTCCTCAACTACAAGATCCCCGATAATTATACCGTCAAGAAACTGACGACGGAATTCGCCGACAGCTATGAAGATAGCGGGCCGTATGGTGCGAAGTCCGTCGCCGAGATCGGCATCGACACGCCCCCGGCGGCACTCGCCAACGCCGTCGAGAACGCGCTGGGCGTCCGCATCCGTTCATTGCCGATCACGCCCGAGAAGATTGTTGCTGCATTAAAAGAGTCCAGGACCGATACGTGATCCAGGAGGCGGGAAGGAAAAGAACTCCTGCATCGACAGGACGTTCGCTTTCCGTCGCTTTGTAAAACCGGGCGATGCCCGAAGTGTGGAAGGGTGAATTACAATGGACAAGCAGGCCCTGCACCAGCGGCTGGTCGAATACGAACAAGCCGGCAAGGACGCCGTGCTCATCACCGCGGTGGACAAGCGTGGCGAAGGCCCCGTCAAGATCGGCATCAAGCTGCTTGTCGGGGAAGACGGCGAGCTCATCGGCACGGTCGGCGGCGGTGCGCTCGAACATCATGCGATCGAGGAGGCGCGCCGCATTCTCAAGACACGCGAGAACAAGATGGAAACGTATTTGTTGAACGAGGACGCCGTCACGGTTGAAAGAGCGAAGGAAAAATCGCTGCCGATGGTCTGCGGCGGCAAGGTGACGCTGTTCTATGAGTTCATCGGGGCGATGTCCCGGGTCTACCTCTACGGAGCGGGGCACGTCTCCCGCGCGCTCGGCAGGGTGCTCAAGACGATGCCTTTCCATCTGAGCGTCATCGACGACCGGGAAGCGATTCTCGAGGATTATCCCTACGCCGACGAGAAGCACGCGCTCGCCTTCGCCGAGCATATCGAGCGTGAAGGAATCCGGGAAGGATCTTTCGTCGTCGTGTGCACACCGAACCATAAACAGGACTACCACGTCATCAACAAGATTCTCGAACTCGACCTTGCGCCCCGCTACATCGGGTTGCTCTGTTCGCCGACGAAACTCAAGGATTATCTGAAAAAGACCTATGAGACCTTCGGCGAGGATGTCGACCTGACAAACCTCTACGCGCCCGTCGGGTTAGATACAGGCGGAGGCAGCCCCGAGGAGATCGCCATCTCGGTGGCCGCCGAGATGCTCGCCATCCATTACGACAAGCCGGGGCATCGCCATCTCAGGGAGACGCTCGATGATCCATATCGTTACTGGGAGGATTGACAGCGGCAAGACCACCCGCATGCTCACGCTGCATGAACAGCTCGGCGGCGATGGGTTCGTCTCCATCAAGCACATGGGTGCGGACGGCCCGCTTCGCTACGAGTGTCAGCGGCTCAGCAGCGGCGAACGTTTCACGCTGGCTGTGCGCACTGCTTCAAACGAACCCTCCCCGGCGGCTTCGACCCTCGGTCCTTATCGATTCTTCCTCGAGGCGACAAAGCGGGTCGAAAATGTGATGTCCGCTTTGGTCGAACGCCGTATCGAGCCGCTCTTCCTTGACGAAGTGGGTCCGCTCGAACTTCGTGGTGACGGGTTCGATGCGGTCGTTAGCCTGCTGGTCGACAGTCGTCTTGACGTGTATCTGAGCGTGCGGCAGTCAGCGCTTGAGCAAGTAATCGAACAATATGGCATCACCAACTACCGAATCGTTCCTCAGGAGGCATGAGCATGGACCTTGCCATCAAGCATGGACACGTTTATCTCGGTGAGGGTTTCAAACAGACGAATGTATATGTGAAGGACGGCCGTATCGCCCGCATCAGCGATCGCACCCTGGACGCGGCGGAAGCCTATGACGCCGAAGGAGCACTGGTGCTGCCCGGGCTGATCGACCCGCACGTGCATTTCCTGCTCGAAATCGGCGGTCTCTCCACCGCAGACGATTTCGAGAGCGGAAGCCGGGCGGCGATTCACGGCGGCGTCACGACGGTCATCGACTTCCTCGAGCCCGCCCGCGACAGCGCCGAACTGCAGAAGAACTTTGATGCGGCCAGGGAGCAGATCGGCACCAGCTATGTCGATTACCGCCTGCACGCCACCGTCAAGAATCCGGTGGATGCCGACGCCTTCGTCGATACGGCGGAGTCGCTCGGTCTAGATTCCATCAAGCTTTTCACCACCTACTCCGATTCCGGCCGCCGGACCTACGATGCACAGATTCGTCGTCTGCTCGAGCGGTCCGTAGACGGACCGCTCGTGCTCGCCCACATCGAGGACGACGAGCAGATCATACTTGATGAATCATTTACGCACGAACACCTGCCGCAAAGCCGCCCGAGCTCGAGCGAGACCGACGAAGCGCTGAAACTCGCAGGCTTTGTGCAAGAGACCGGCGGCCGCCTCTACATGGTGCACCTCAGCAGCGGCGAGACCCTGCGGCGGCTGCTCGATGCATACAGACCGTTGATCGGGAAGCATTTCCTCGTGGAAAGCTGCCCGCAGTACTTTTCCTTCAACGCGGAAAAGCTCCGCGGTGAAACGGGCAGACTTTTCTCCTTCGCACCGCCACTGCGCAGCGAGACGGAACGGCGAGTGCTGCATGAACATGCGGCGCATATCAATACTATCGGCACCGATCACGCGCCTTTCACGAGCGAGCAGAAGCAAGCCGACAGGCTCTCAAAGCTCCCGCTTGGCATCGGCGGGGTCGAACACGCCTTTGATGTGATGTATTACCATCTTGGCGAGTCGGCTATCAATAAAATGTCACGGAATGTCGCGCATGCCTTCGGCCTCTACCCACGCAAGGGCGTGATCGCCGAAGGAAGCGATGCGGATATCATGGTGTATCGCCTCGGCGAACGCACCATTCAGGAAAACCACAGCGCCGCGGACTACAGCGCCTATACGAACCATCCCGCCAGGGGAAGTGTCGAATCGACCATCCTCCGCGTCCGCTTCGTCTTGAAGGATGGACGGTTCATCCCCGTTGAAGGGCGTTATCTACAAAAGGAGTGAGACCCATGCCCAAAGCGATCGTCAACGCACGGATCTACGATTTTGACGAGTACATCGATCATGGCTACGTCGTCTTTGATGAGACGATTCTCGAGAAAGGACCGATGGAAGCGTTCGACCGGGATGATTGCACCATCATCGACGGCAGCGGTCACCTTGTCATCCCTTCGCTTGTCATCGGGCACACGCACATCTACAGCGCGTTCGCGCGCGGCTGGGAGAACAGTTTCGAGTATGAATCCTTCATGGACATCCTCGAGAAGCAATGGTGGAGGCTCGATGCCTCCCATGAGCACGACACGATCTATCATAGCGGCATCGTCAACGCCGTCGACCACGTGAAAAACGGGGTCACCACCATTCTCGACCACCATGCGAGCGGAACCATCGCGGGTTCACTCGAGAAGCTTCGCAAGGCAGTCGTCGATACTGTCGGCGCTCGTGGGGCGTTCGCCTTCGAGACCAGCGATCGTTTCGATGTCGAGGCCTGTCTCGCCGAGAACCGCGCCTTCATCGATGAACGGCATCCCAATGCGCCCGGCCTTTTCGGTCTCCACGCGTCCCTCTCGCTTTCAGAGGAGACGCTTCGTCGGGTGAAGGAACGGCTGGGTGACACCCCGATCCACATCCACGTCGCCGAAAGCGAGCTCGACCAGCAGGACTGCCTGAAGCGCTACGGCGAACGGGTGGTCGAACGGTTCGCACGGCACGGTCTGCTCAACCCCGGCAGCATCCTCACCCATGCGCTGCACATCAACGATGCCGAACGAGATCTGATCGCCGAGCACGACTGCGTGGTCGCCCTCAACCCCTCTTCGAACATGAACAACGCCGTCGGCATTCCTGATTACCCCGCCCTCCGCAAAAGGGACATCCCCGTCATCGTCGGCAACGACGGGCTCACCTCCTCGGTGACGACGGAGTATCAGGCTCTGATGTTCGCCTCGCACGTACAGGCAAAAACCCCGGAGGCCTTCGACCTCGGCGATCTCGCCCGCATTCTCGATGAGACGTATGCGTACGCCTCAAAGCTGCTCGGGGTCAGGCTCGGCAGGCTGCAGGCAGGATACGCGGCGGATCTCTTGATGCTGCCCTACATTCCGCCGACGCCCATGCGTGCAAGCAACGCGCTCGGTCATCTGTTCTTCGGCCTCTTCAACAGTTTCAAGCCGAGCGATGTCTTCATCGGCGGCAAGCATGTCGTCAAGGACTTTGAGGTCGACGCACCCACGAGAGAAGCCTACGCCGCGGCGAAGGACGCCGCGCAGAAGCTTTGGAACCAGATTGAACGCCAGAAGGGAGCATCCCGATGAAACTCAGAACCCAGTTCGACGGCTTGACGCTTGAAAATCCACTGATGCCAGCCTCCGGTCCCCTGGTCGGGGATCTCGAGAAACTGTCCTTCATGCGTGATGAGGCCGGCACCGGCGCGGTGGTCACGAAGACCATCGCCCCCAGGGAACCTAAGATTCCCAAGCCCTGCATCTACACCGACACCAGGCGGCAGTTCGTCATGAACAGCGAGCTGTGGAGCGAACACCCCATGGAACGCTGGGTGGAGACGTTTCTTCCCGCCTACCGGAAAAAAAACGACCGGCCGCTCATCATCAGCGTGGGGTATTCGAAAGCGGACATGGAGACGCTCATCCCCAGACTCGAGCCGTTCGCGGATGCGTTCGAGGTCTCGACCCACTACGTCGGTACGGACCTCTCGGTGATCGCCGATACCGTGCGCACCATCCGTTCCTTGACGAATAAACCCTTCTACATGAAGATCTCGCCCCATATCCCCGATGCGGAGAACTACGCTAAAGCGATCAAGGAAGCGGGGGCGAACGGAGTCGTCGCGATCAACTCCCTCGGCCCCACGATAAACATCAACCCCGCCCGACGGCGCATTGAATACGCGCCCGAGGACGGTTTCGTGTGGACGACGGGTCCCGTCATCAAGAACCTCGCGCTCGCGACGGTCTACAAGATCAAACAGGCCGAGCCGGACCTGACCGTCATCGGTGTCGGGGGCGTCGCTTCCGCCGAGGATGTCGTCGAGTTCCTTCTTGCCGGCGCGAGCGGTGTGCAGATGCTCTCAGGCGCGCTTCTCAAAGGCAAGCAGCTGTATGCCAAAATCATCAGGGACCTCCCGAAGGTGCTTGAAAAATTCGGCTTCGATTCCGTTGAGGACGTCATCGGCACCGAGCTCGACAATCCGACCAGCTACGAGGACGAGCTGCCGACGCTGATCGAGGAGAAATGCATCGAATGCATGCTTTGTGTGAAGACGTGTCCGTATTTCGCGATTGAATTCAAGGACAGGATCACGTTCGCCCCGGATAAATGTTTCAGCTGCGGACTCTGCGTGTCGGTCTGCCCGACCGATGCCATTGAAATGGATAAATTGAGGTGAAGGGTATGAAGAAACAGGATATTTCCCGTTCCATCGAGAAGGTCGACAGCCGCGAGAAGATCTCCGGCGCCGCGGCCTTCACCAGCGACATCAAGCTTGATGGCATGCATTACGCCAAGAGTGTGCGCTCCCCCATCCCCCGCGGGCGGATCAAGCAGGTCAACCTGCCCTCGCTGCCCAAGGGCTACGTGGTCGTCGACCACCGAGACATCCCCGGCGAGAATGTGGTCAAGATGATTCACGACGACTGGCCGGTCTTCCCAAAGACGGAAGTCGCCTACATCGGCGAGCCGATTCTGCTGGTTGTCGGTCCTGATAAGGAGAAGGTCGCCGAGCTCGCGGACGCCGTCGAGATCGAGTTCGAGGAGTTGGAGCCAACCTTCGGCTTCACCAACAGCGCCATCGACCTCCACTACGACAAGGGCGATCCGGACCGCGCCTTCGAGACCGCCGCGCGGACCGTCTCTTATGAGTACGAAACCGGCTATCAGGACCAAGCCTACATCGAACCCCAGGGGTTCGTGGGGTATCTGGATGAAGGCACCTACACGCTGGTCGGCTCGATTCAATGCCCTTACTACGTCAAGAATGCGGTGCTTGCGACCATGGCCGCCGACGAAGACGACGTCCGGGTCATCCAGGCGCCGGTCGGCGGCGCCTTCGGAGGCAAGGAGGAATTCCCCTCGCTGACGGCGACGCAGCTCGCGGTCGCCCTGCGCAAGGTCCAAAAGCCGATCAAGTTCATCTACGAGCGGGAGGAGGACATGATCGCGACCACCAAGCGGCATCCTTCCAAGGTGCGCATGGAAGCCGCTCTTGATGAGAACAACAACATCCAGGGCCTCAGGGCCCACGTCGGCCTCGATGGCGGCGCCTATCTCGGCCTCTCGGGCGTGGTGCTCTCCCGGGGGATGCTCGCGGCGACGAACGCCTACACCATCGACAACGTCTGGGTGGACGGCGACGTGTATGTGACCAACACCGTCCCCAACGGCGCCTTCCGCGGTTTCGGCGCGCCGCAGATGATCTTCGCGATCGAGATGTTCATCCATCACGTGGCCAAGGAAGTCGGGGAGGATACTTACACGTTCCGCACCCGCCACCAGGTCTCCCAGGGCGATCTGACCTCGACCGGCGGCGTCTATCGTGACCCGATCATCCTCGATGAGATGTCGAAAAAGGCCGAGGAGATCTCCGATTACCATCGCAAGCGCAAGGAATACGAAGACCCCGATACATTCAAGGGCATCGGCATGAGCTGGTTCCTCCACGGCTGCGGCTTCACCGGCAGCGGCGAGCAGGAGAAGATCAAGGCCCGCGTCAAACTGAAGAAGGATGCCGATGGCACCGTGCGCATCCTCGTGGCCGCGGTCGACATGGGGCAGGGACCGAAGACGACGTTCCGCAAGCTCGTCGCCGATGTGCTCGACCTGCCGCTTGAGCAGGTGCTCTTCCCCTACCCCGACACCCGCTACGTCCCCGACAGCGGCCCCACGGTCGCTTCGCGCACGATGATGGTTGTCGGCGGCCTGCTGGCCCGTGCGGCGAAGGACCTCAAGGAATCCTGGCGCGAAGGCGAGGTACAGGAGGCCATGCAACGCTACAAGCAGCCGGATTACATCGAATGGGACCAGGACCGGATGAAAGGCGACGCCTACCCCGCCTATTCGTGGGGCGTCAACGTCGTCGAGGTGGAAGTCTCGAAAGTCACCTACGAAGTCGACATCAAGCATGTGTGGAGCGTCTACGACCTCGGCAAGGCCATCGATGAACGCATCGTCCTCGGTCAGGCGGATGGCGGTCAGGCCCAGGGCGTGGTCGGCCTTGGCTACCTCGAAGTCATGGAGCACGAAGGCGGCGCCCTCAAGCAGAAGAACCTCACCGACTACATCATCCCCACGGCCGTCGACATGCCCAAGACCGAGAACCACATCATGGACAATCCCTATCCTCTCGGCCCCTATGGTGCGAAGGGCGTGGGCGAGCTGACGCTGGTCGGCGGACCGCCGGCCGTGGCGCTGGCGATCGAGCAAGCCATCGGCCGCCGGGTCCGCAAGGCGCCCGTGACACCTGAATATATCATGGAGTTGATCCACAATGGCTGATATCACGTTCACACTCAACGGCGAACGCATCACACTGCGCGAGGAACCGAATCTGCGCTTCCTCGATGTGCTCCGCGAGAAGCTCAACCATACCGGTGCGAAGGAAGGCTGCGGCGAAGGTGAATGCGGCGCGTGCGCCATCCTGCTCGATGGCCACATCGTCAATTCCTGTCTCTTGCCGCTGGCGAGCGTCGATGGTCGTGATGTGGTCACGATCGAAGGCTATCGCATGACCGAGCGCTATCAGATGCTCGAGAAGGCCTTTATCGAAGAGGGCGCGGTCCAGTGCGGCATCTGCACCCCCGGGATGATGATCGCCGCGGAGAGCATGCTCAGAGAAAACCCCGACCCCACCGACGAGGAGATCCGGCACGGCCTGGCGGGAAATCTGTGCCGCTGCACCGGCTATAACATGATCATCGCCGCCATTCGCCGCGCCGCGAAGGAAGGTGAAGGATTATGGTGAGGCATATCATTCCCAAGACCTACCGCGAGGCGCTCGAGCACCTCAAGAGTGGCAGTCTTCATATCCTCGCGGGCGGAACGGACCTCATGGTCCAAAACCGCGCGTGGAGCGAGACACCGGTCGCCTTCAAGAAGGACACGCTCTATGTCTACAACCTGGAAGAGCTCCGCTATATCGAACGCGAAGGGGACATGCTTCATGTGGGCGCGCTGGCAAGCTACGACATGCTTGAACGCCACCCCGACACCCCTTCGGCCCTCAAGCGCTGCATCGCCCTGCTGGCCTCACCCGGCCTGCGCCGGGTCGCGACCCTCGCGGGCAACATCGGCAACGCCTCCCCCGCGGCCGATGGCGTGCTTGTCCTCTACGCCCTCGATGCACGCGTCGTATTGGACAGCGCCGATGCGACGCGCGAAATTCCCATCGAAGAGGCCATCACCGGCCCCGGGCGCACCGCGTTCGAAGACGGCGAGATGATCCGCGAGATCAGGATACCGCTTGAAGACTTCGATTCGGAACGCTTCAAGAAGGTCGGCGGCCGCAAGGCCGACGCCATCTCGAAAGTTTCTTTCCTCGGCGCCGCCGCCTTTGATGGCGACGTCATCAAGGACCTGCGGCTCGCTCTCGGCGCGGTCAACACCACCGTCGTGCGCCGCCGCGAGATCGAGGCACAATACCAGGGGCTGACCGCCGCCGACCTCAAAGCCCGCTCGCAGGAGATCCGCGAAGCATACGCCCCCTACGTGCGCCCCATCGACGATCAGCGGTCGACAGCGACGTATCGTCGTCAGGTAGCCTTGAACCTGATCGAAGACTACATCCATTCCTTGTGAGAAGGTGATCGACATGAACGACAGACACAAGATGACTATCGCCCGAGGACGGCATCCCGCCGAAGTGGTGCTCAAGAACGCCCGCGTCGTCAACGTCTTCACCCTTGAGATCGAGCGTGCGGACGTGGCTGTAGAGGACGGCGTCATCCTTGGCGTCGGCGAGTATTCAGGCAAAGAGGAGATCGACCTTGCCGGCGCCTATCTCGCCCCGGGATTCATCGACGGGCACGTCCACATCGAGTCCTCGATGGTCACCCCCGCCCAGTTCTCCGCTGTTATTTTGCCCAAGGGAACGACGACTATCATCGCCGACCCGCACGAGATTGCCAACGTCTCCGGGGCGGACGGCATCCGCTACATGCTTGAGAATGCAAAAAAGGCACCGCTGGAAGTCTACATGATGATCCCCTCAAGCGTCCCCGCGACCGAATTCGAGACCGCCGGCGCCACGATCGGCGTCGAGGACATCCGGACCCTCGCGAAGGAGCCGGGTGTCCTCGGCCTCGGTGAAGTGATGAACTACCCCGGCGTGCTCGAGGGGGATGACGACATCCACGGCAAGATCCGCGCGATGCAGCCCGCCCCGATTGACGGACATGCGCCGGGCGTGCTCGGCAACGACTTGAACGCCTACGTCGCGGCAGGCGTGCAGACGGACCACGAATGCAGCACCGTCGAGGAGCTGCTTGAGCGAATCAAGCGGGGCATGTACGTGCATCTGAGGGAAGGCTCGGCCACGCGCAACGTCCGGACGCTGCTTGAGGGATTCGATCCGCAATGGAGCGACCGGCTGCTCTTCTGCACGGATGATAAGCATCCCGAGGACATCCGCGCCGAAGGACACATCAACTACAACGTCAACCTCGCGATCGAGGCGGGCGTCCCCCCCTTAGTGGCCATCCGCATGGCGACGCTCAACGCGGCGAATGCTTATGGATTGGATCGCCACGGCGCCATCGCCCCGGGCCGCAAGGCGGACTTCATCGTCTTCGACAGTCTGGAGCGCATCGAACCCCGGCTCGTCTACAAGGAGGGCCGCCGGGTCGCTCAGGATGGAGAGCCGTTGTTCAAGGTGCCGCGGGAGGTGGGCGAAGCTGTGCGCGACACGGTGCACGTCGACCCCGCGGCCATCGATTTCACCCTGCGGTTGCAACAAGAGCGGGTGAAAGTCATCGGCCTCATCGAGAAGAATATCACCACCCGGTGCCTCATCGAGACGGTCAACGTCGAGGAGGGAACCTATGTACACGATCCTTCGCAGGACCGGCTCAAGCTCGCCGTCATCGAGCGCCATCACGGGACGAACAACTACGGTCTCGGATTGGTACGCGGGTTCGGATTCCAAGGCGGCGCCATCGCGATGACGATTGCGCATGACTCCCACAACCTCGTCGTCGTGGGCGATGATGATGCGTCGATGCGTGCCGCGATGGAGAAGATTGTCGAAATCCAGGGAGGCATCGTGCTTGCGAAGGAAGGCGTTGTCGACGATTATCTGCGTCTCGATGTCGCCGGCATCATGAGCACGAAACCGTCGAAGGTTGTCGCGCAGACGCTTGAACGGATGAAAGGCAAGGTCCGCGGGATGGGTCTCTCAAAGACCATCGACGACCCCTTCATCAGCCTGGCGTTCCTCTCGCTGCCCGTCATTCCGGACTTGAAGCTCACCGACAACGGCCTGTTTGATGTGCGCACCTTCTCGAATGTGGCCATCGAAGCCGAAGCGGGGGGCGATTGATGTGGAGCATGTCAGCCATTATGCCTGCACGCTCTGCGGGGCGGCTTACGAGAAGACCTCGACGCATCTCACCTGTCCCGCCTGCGGGGAAAAGGGCATCCTCGATGTCATCTACGACTACGACACCATGCGCAAGCAGGTCGATGCCGCCTATTTCGACTCCTGTACGGAGCGTTCGATGTGGCGCTATCTACCATTGATGAGCGTCTCCGGCGACCGGGCGGGTGAATCGCTCGCCGTCGGCTGGACGCCGCTTTATGATTCCTTGCGGCTCGCCGGGGAGATCGACGTCGCGAAGCTCTATCTCAAGGACGACGGCGTGAATCCGACCGGTTCCCTCAAGGACCGCGCATCCGCAATCGCGGTCTTGAAGGCGGACGAGGAGGGGCATCGCAACATCGCCTGCTCCTCGACGGGCAACGCCGCCTCGAGTCTAGCGGGCAACGCCGCCAGGCTCGGGCTTGAAGCCTTCATCTTCGTCCCCGAGCGCGCACCTTCGGGCAAGCTGACCCAGCTGGCCGCCTACGGGGCCGAGGTCATCAGCGTCGAAGGCGATTACAAGGACGCCTTCAACCTCTCCAAAGCCGCTATCGAGACATTCGGCTGGTATAATCGCAACGCGGCGATCAATCCCCACATGGTCGAGGGCAAGAAGACCGTCGCCCTCGAGATTGCCGAACAGCTTGCTTTCGACGTCCCGGATTACGTCGTGGTGAGCGTCGGTGACGGCTGCACCATCGGCGGTGTCTACAAAGGCTTCTATGACTTGTTGCAGCTTGGCCTGATCGAACGGATTCCCCGCATCGTCGGGGTTCAGGCCGAAGGCTGCCGGCCGTTCGTCGATGCGGCCGCCTGTGGCGGGGAGTTAATCGAATGCGAAGAGCGGACCCTCGCCGACAGCATCGCCGTCGGCATCCCGCGCAATCCGAAAAAGGCTCTGCGCGCCGTCCGCGAGAGCGACGGCGAATGGGTCACCGTCACCGATGAGGAAATCATCCAAGCCATGCAAACGCTCGGCGCCCGGGAGGGCATCTTCGCCGAACCGGCGGCCGCCGCTTCCTTGGCCGGCGCCATTCGCGCGCGCAGGGACGGTGTGATTGACAAAGCGGCGCGGATTGCCGTGATTGTCACGGGCAACGGGCTCAAGGATCCGGACACGGCAAAGACGAAGCTGCCGCCGCCCACGAAACTGCCGCCGGATCTGGATGCGCTCAAGGCGCATCTGAAGCACACACATGACAAGGAGGACACAGAATAATGAAGAATTACTATCCCTACGGGCCGACATACGAGGAGATGCTCCGACCGGAGACGTTGTCGGAGGAGCTTCGCAGGCAGGCCCGCGAGGCCAGAAAAGACGAACTGGACCCCATGAACCTTTTCAACATCTCCTGGCGCAAAGACGATGGCCGGGTCAACCGCGTCGTCCTGCCCAAGGCCATGACCGGCGTTGACGCCAACATCGTCGTGCTGCTCGGCAACCATTTCCCGAGCGGTTCGCACAAAGTCGGTCCGGCTTATTCGACGTTGATCGAGGGCGTTGTCGACGGCACTCTCAAACCGGGTTACCACGACATCCTCGGGCCGTCGACCGGCAATTTCGGCATCGGCGTCGCCTACATCACCAACCTGATGGGCTTCGATTCAACCATCATCATGCCGGATAACATGAGCAAGGAACGCTACGACCGCATCCAGGGGTATGGGGCGAAGCTGGACTTGACGCCGGGCACCGAATCCGACGTCATCCTCACGCTCGAGAAGACGCACGAACTCGCCAAACAGGAGAAGAACTACTCGCTCGCGCAGTTCGAGCTGATGCCGAACTACCGGTTCCATCGCTACGTCACCGGCAACAGCGCTCTTGAGGCGACCAAGGACGTCGGTAACGGCCGCGTCGCGTGTTTCGCCGCCGCCCCCGGCAGCGCCGGCACGCTCGCGGCGGGCGATCAGATCAAGAAGGCGTTCCCCGAATCCAAGACCGTTGCGCTCGAGCCGTATGAATGCTCGACGCTCATGGACGGGGGTCGCGGCCAGCATCGCATCGAAGGCGTCGGCGACAAGATGTGCACCCTGATCCACAACGTGCTGACGACCGACTTCATCGCCTTGATTCCCGATGACGACGCGGTCCGCGGTCTGAAGATCATCCACGACGGCACGGATGTGCTTGTGGAGCACGGTGTCCCGAGGGAAGCCGCCGAAGCTTTGCGCGAGGCATTCGGCGTCAGCGGCGTCGCCAACATCCTCGGTGCAATCAAGATGGCGAAGCATCTGAAGCTCGGTCCCGAGGAGAACGTCGTCACCGTCGCGACGGATGGCTTCGACCGCTACGAAAGCGTCCTCGAGGATCTCGAGCGCCGCTATCTCGAGACCGGTGCGACCGTCCAGCGCCGCTGGTTCCGCGACATCTTCATGCGGGCCGGCACCGATTACATCGAGGACACCCGCGATGAACAAAGCAAGCAGCGTCTCTTCAAGCAAAAAGAGGACGACTGGCTCAAGTTCGGCTATGAGCAGGAGTATCTCGACACCATGAAAAGCCAGGAGTTCTGGGAGAGAGAATACGAACGCGTCTTCGAATACAACGAGAAGATCCAGCAGTACCGTGAACAGATTGAATCTAAAAGGAGGAACGATTGATTATGGATATTCCATTCGAAACTGTATTGAAAAAAGCACAGGAGTATGAACAGGATATGACCCGCTTCCTGCGCGACATGGTCCGCCTGCCGAGTGAAGGCGGCGAGGAGGGGGAAGTCATCCAGCGCATCAAGCAGGAAATGGAGGCCGTCGGCTTCGACAAGATCGAGATCGACAAGATGGGCAACATCCACGGCACCATCGGTAGCGGCAAGCACCTCATCGCCATGGACGCCCACATCGACACCGTCGGCGTCGGCGACCGCGACAACTGGGACTTCGACCCCTTCGAAGGCTACGAGACCGACGAAGAGATCGGCGGCCGCGGCACCAGCGACCAGGAAGGCGGCATGGCCTCGATGGTCTACGCCGGGAAAGTCATCAAGGACCTCGGCCTCGAGGACGACTACACGCTGCTCGTGACAGGAACCGTGCAGGAGGAGGACTGCGACGGGCTCCCCTGGGTCTACATCATCGAAGAGCTCGGCGTACGGCCCGAGTTCGTCGTCATCACCGAACCCACCTCGCTCAACGTCTATCGCGGCCATCGCGGCCGGATGGAGATCAAGGTCTCCACGCATGGCGTGAGCTGTCACGGAAGCGCCCCTGAGCGCGGGGACAACGCCATCTTCAAGATGGGGCCGATCCTCAGCGAGCTCGAAGAGCTCGCGGGCAATCTCAAGGACGATGCCTTCCTCGGCAAGGGGACGCTCACAGTCAGCGAGATTTTCTCCTCCTCGCCCTCGCGTTGCGCCGTCGCGGATGGCTGCAGCGTGTCGGTGGACCGCCGCCTCACCGCCGGTGAGAGCCACGAAGGCGCGCTTGAAGAGATCCGCTCGCTGCCTTCGGTCAGGAAATACGGGGCGACGGTCGAGATGTACGAATACCGCGAACCCTCCTACACCGGCCTCGTCTATCCGCAGGACGCCTATTTCCCGAGCTGGGTCCTCGATGAGGACCACATCGCCACCCAGACGCTCGTGGATGCCTATGAGAACCTCTGGGGCTCGAAGCCGCTCGTCGACAAGTGGACCTTCTCGACGAACGCCGTCTCCATCATGGGCCGCTACGACATCCCCACCATCGGCTTCGGTCCCGGCTTTGAAGAAGAGGCCCACGCACCCAACGAGAAGACCCGCAAGGACCATCTTGTGGCAGCCGCCGCGATGTATGCGGTGATTCCCGGTCAATATCTGAAACGACTCGACAAATAAAATACTGAAAAGGAGCGAACCAAACCATGCAACCACTTTACAAAGGCAAGCATTTTGTCACCCTGCAGGAGTGGGACGTCTCGCAGATCGAGAAGCTGCTTGATGTCTCCGCCGAACTCAAGGAGAAATTCCACAACAACGAAGTCACCGACTTCCTCAAGAACAAGACGTCCTTCCTCATGTTCTTCGAACAATCGACCCGCACGCGCAACTCCATGGAGGCCGGCATCGCCCAGCTGGGCGGACATGCCAACTTCCTCGATACCTCGACGATGCAGATCTCGCACGGCGAGACCGGCAAGGACACCGCCGTCATCCTCTCTTCCTACGGGCATGCCATCGCCTGTCGCAACTGCAACTGGCAGGAAGGCAACCAGTTCATCCGCGAGATGGCCGACAACGCCACCGTTCCGGTGATGAACCTGCAGTGCGATTTGTACCATCCGATGCAGGGACTGGCGGATTTGATGACCATCCGCGAGACGAAACCAGACACCAAGAACCTCAAAGTCTCCATCATCTGGGCTTATGCGACCAGCCACAAGAAGCCCATCAGCGTCCCGCTCACGCAGACGCTGCTCTTCCCGCGTTTCGGCATGGATGTCGTGCTCGCGCATCCGGAAGGCTATGAACTCCCCGACTGGGCGATCGAGAAGGCGAAAACGCTCGCCGAGCAGAACGGCGGCACCTTCACCGTGACCCACGACATGGACGAAGCCTTCAAGGACGCCGACGTCGTCATCCCCAAGAACTGGGGCAACTGGTCGGGCAAGCAGACGGACGTCAATCTGGACAACCTGCTTGAAGCCAACCGCGACTGGAAATGCACCGAGGAGCGGATGGCGCTCGCAAAGGATGACGTCATCTACATGCACGCCCTGCCCGCCGACCGCGGCAACGAGGTCGAGGACTCCGTCATCGACGGCGAGCGTTCGGTCGTCTATCAGGAGGCGGAGAACCGCCTGCACACCGCCAAGGCCGTCATGGCCCTCACCATGGGCGATAAGTAAACCCAACAACAAAGGCTCCCGCTTGCGGGAGCCTTCTTCATCACTGCTGTGTGATTCCTATTCAGCGGTGCGTCAGTAGATTTCCTTGTCTTTCCTGGCGTACTCGTTGAACAGTTCGAGACACGCGTCGCGCTCGGCCTCGTCGATCTTGAGGATCGAGCGCTCGGAGCTGCCGTTCTTGATGAAGTCGTAGATGAAATCGTCGCGGAAGCCGATGCGGTCGGCGTCTTCGGGGCGGCAGCCGTAGACGATGTCCTTGATGTTCGCCCAGATGATCGCCCCGAGGCACATCGGGCAGGGATAGCCGGTCGTATAGAGCGTGCAGCCGGAGAGGTCGTGCGTGCCTTTTTGTTTCGAAGCGGCGCGGATGGCGTTGATTTCGGCGTGCGCCGTCGCGTCGTTGTCGCCGAGCACGGTGTTCGAAGCGACGGCGAGGACATTGCCGTCATCGTCGATGATCGCGGCCCCGAAAGGACCGCCGAGATCCTCGTTCATGGTTTCTCTTGCCCGTTCGATGGCGAGCTGCATGATGCGTTTCGAATCTTTGCGTTCGATGTCGATCACCTCTTTTGGGATATCACACCATTATATCGCGGGAGGCGCGGATGCGCAAGCACTCCTGCTTTCCCTAGGGGCAGGCATCTGGTAGAATAAAAAGGGGGTGGAATCCGATGGATGGTCCGATTGCGTTTGCGCACAACCAGCTGGCCCGCCGCATCGAGTCCGGCGACACGGTCGTCGACGCGACAGCGGGGAATGGCCACGACACGCTTTTCCTCGCCCGGAAAGCGGCGCGTGTGTTCGCCTTCGACATTCAGCGCGAAGCGCTCGAAGCCGCTCAAGGACGAATAGAAGCAGCAGGGCTTGCGAATGTCACCTTCATCCGCGATTCGCATGTCAACATCCCGCTTTATGTGGCCGAGCCCATCAAGGCCGCGGTGTTCAACCTCGGCTATCTGCCCGGGTCGACCTCGACCGTGACCACGAAGGCAGAGACCAGCGTGGAAGCCCTGCGGAATGTATTGGAGATTCTCGTGGTGCGCGGGGTCCTCTCGGTGACGCTCTACCCCGGACATGAAGAAGGCGAACGCGAGGCGCAGGCGGTCGAAAAGCTGCTTGCCGAGCTGGATGGGTCGCGTTTCAACGTGTTCAAATATCTTCCCTTGAACAAGAAGAAAGCCCCCTACACGATGCTGGTCGAAAAGAAAGGAGCGAAAGACGCATGAAGGAGCGTTTTGTTGCGGTCACACCGCTTGTGAGTTTGCTGCTGTTCCTGTTCAGCGGGTTCGTGCTGGATAGCTGGGCGCTGGGCATGACTTTCTTTCTGCTTATCCCGATCTCCTGGGTGCTGATCTCGAGCAACCCACTGCGTCGGCTTTATCAATTGACGCCTCTGATCAGCCTGACCCTCTTTTTGTGGCTCGCGTTCGGGTTTAATCTCGCCCACCCGGGATGGGTCGTTTTCTTCCTCATCCCGCTCGCCGACCTTTTGTTCAACGGACAGCTCAACGGTCGGAAGCTCACGACGCTCGGAATCACCATCCTCTACATCGTCCTGGGTCTCACCCAGGGACTTTGGCATCCGGGATGGCTCTTGTTCCTGCTCATCTCCATCATCAACATCCTGTTCTTCCCCCGCAACCGGATTGTCATCCGCCGCGGGACGCAATACTTCCGGACGTCGTTCTTCGCTTTCGTCAATAAGGAAGACGACGAGGACGACATCGATGTCGATATCCGCTGAGGAGGGTCTGATGTGAAAAAAGATCACGACGCGCTGAAGAAGCGCCTGAGCAAAAGACAATACGCGGTGACGCAGGAAGGGGCGACCGAGCCGCCTTTTGACAACGAATACTACAACAACACCCGTGAAGGTCTCTATGTGGACATTGTCAGCGGCGAACCGCTGTTCACGAGCCGCGAGCAATACGACGCCGGGTGCGGCTGGCCGAGCTTCACCGCACCGATCGGCGGGATTGAAGAACGCTTTGATGATTCACATGGCATGCGCCGCACGGAAGTCCGCAGCAAACAAGCGGATTCGCATCTGGGGCATGTCTTCGACGACGGCCCCCGCGAGGCGGGCGGGCTGCGCTATTGCATCAATTCCGCCGCGCTGCGCTTCATCCCCTTTGAGAATCTCGAGGCCGAAGGTTACGGCGAATATGTGAAGTATTTCAAATGAAGCCAGAGATCTCCCCCGTCACCGACGTCGAGGAACGTCGCCGCTTGACGAGGAGGATGCTTGAAGGTTTGAAGTCCTGGTTCGGTATCGCCGAATCCCGGAAGGCCTACGTCGAGGAGGCGGCATTCCTACGTTTCTTCCGGGCGGATTTGTCTGGCGATTTTGCAGGCCTGCTCACCATCAAGCAGCACAACGAGCATTCAGCCGAGATCCACCTGATGGGCGTTCCGCTTGAACATCAGCGCAAGGGCGTCGGCCGGGCGCTTCTGAAGAAAGCAGAGCGCGAGCTCAGCGCCGAAGGAGTGAAGCTTCTGAAGGTCAAGACCCTGTGCTCGTCGCACCCCTCTAGGCATTATGGGGAGACTCGCGCGTTCTACCGGGCGATGGGCTTTTATCCGCTCGAGACGTTCAAGACCCTCTGGGATGAGCACAACCCGTGTCTGATCCTGATCAAGCCGCTATAGAAAAGCCCCGCGCACTCTTCTCATCGGGAGGTCGCGCGGGGCTTTTTTTCTGATCCGTCAATCATCGAAGCAACTGCCGCCGATGAATTCCCTCAGCAGCGAGTTGTTGGGGACGTGATGGTCCTCGACGTCCTTGAAGTATTTGAGGAACTTGATGAGTCGGTTGGCGGTGATGAAGTGCTCGCTCTCGCGGGGGATCTCCATCAGGGTGTCGAGCGCATGTTTTTTCATGACGCCGAGCTCATAGGCCAGACTGGAGTTGAAGATGTAGTCGGCGCCTTCCTGATGCGGATAGATCCAACGGAACTCCCCGCGGCGGACCGACCCCCACATGCCGATGGTCTTCGAGGCCGGTGCGTTGCGGAATTTCCGGTCGCGCACGATGCGCCGCAGCAATCTGAGGTTGGTGATGTTGATCGGGTTGTGGTAGTCGATGTTCAGCTGCAGCTGCGGACTGATGAAGATCTTGAATTTCTGGTGCTGGGGAATCAGTGACGTCAGGGTTTCGTTGAGGGCGTGGATGCCTTCGATGATGATCGGCTCCTCTTCGGTGATGCGCAGTTTCCGATAACCGCTGCGGGTCTTGGTCATGAAATCGAACTTGGGGATGTCGACCTCTTTGCCCTGGATCAGATCGAGCATGTTCTGGTTGAAGAGGTCGATATCGAGCGTGTTGATGTGTTCGAGGTCGATCTCGCCGTTTTCATCGGGCTGGATCTGGTCGCGGTCGAGGTAGTAATCATCAAGCGAGATCATCACCGGTCGCAGGCCGCGGGTCATCAGTTCGACGCGCAGGCGGTTGGAGAAGGTCGTCTTCCCGCTTGAAGAGGGTCCGGCGATGGCGATGAGGCGGATTTCATCGTTGTGTTTCTCCAGGATGTCGCCGATCTCGCTGAGCATCTGGTTGTGCTTGGCCTCATTCATCTGCACGAACTCGACGATCTGCCTGCTTTCGGCGTGACGGTTCATCTTGGCGATGGTGTTGGCGTCGATGAGTTCGGCCCAGCGGTTGGCGTTCCGGAGTGTCCGTCCATAGGTCGGCGCGTCCTCGAAGGGCGGGATCTCCCCGTTCGTCTCGGCTCTTGGGTATTGAATCAGAAATCCGGGCGGGTAGGCGCGGAGGAGGTACTCGCTGAGATAGCCGGTCGAGGGAACCATGAGGTTGTACATGTAGTTGAGGTAGCCGTCGCACTCGTAGAAGTGGACGGTGTCCTCGGGCCGGTACTGGATGACATCGAGCTTGTCGTCGTAGCCGTGCTTCTTATAGAAGGCGACGGCCTCATCCTTGCTCATCTCGCGGCGGTAGATGGGGAGGTCGCTTTCGACGAGCCGTTCCATTTCCTGGCGCAGGGCGTCGAGGACATCGCCCATGTCGCTTTGGTGCTCGAGGTTCAGGATATGGCAGAACACACTGCGGGAGATGCTGTAGTTGAACTTGAACTCATAATGCGGGAAGAGGTTGTGAAAGGCCATGGCGACGAGATAGCGCAGGCTTGCCTCATAGGTGAAGACCGCTTCGGGGTGGCGGGAGTCGAGGAATTCGACGGTGGCGTCGTAGTCGATCTCGTAGTACAGTTCGCGCATGCGGTTGTTGACGAGGGCGATGTAGTAGCGTTGTTCGGGGTCGTCGATCAGGTCGATGAGGCGGACCTTGCTATCAAAAGTCTTCTCGACGCCTTCGATGGTGAGCGTGAACATAGATAGGCTCCTTCCTTGTTCGTGATGGGGCTCGGTAAGGGATATTATACCAACTGAGGCTGGTTTTGCAAGGTCGGGACGTTTACTTTTGGTGTGAGGTGGTGGTATACTGAAATTGAAGCAGAGGTAATTGAACAGGGAGGGGTAATCATGTCGAGACATTACGTCGCGAAGCTTGAGAAGCTGAAAAAAGAGAAACGGATGCTGGTCCACATCGGCGAGAAACCAATCCTGCTGCTAGCGGATAACGAAGAGGTTTTCGCGTTGGATGATCGCTGCCCCCATCTCAAGGCCTCCTTGTTCAAAGGAGAGTATGCGGACGGCGTCATCCGCTGCAAAAAACATGGCGCCCGTTTCAATCTACGGACCGGCGAGGTTGTCGAACGGGCCAAGATCGGTCCGCTGCCGATGCCGACGAAACACGCCCAACCGATCGAGACCGTCATCGAGGACGGCAAAGTCTACGTCAAGTTGTGAAAGTCCCCCTTTTCATGCGGGGACTTTCATGGTAGAATACAGTTCGGAAAAGCAATGTGCCGCTTTAGCTCCAACAGGTAGAGCAATTCCATGGTAAGGAAGAGGTTGCTGGTTCGAGTCCAGCAAGCGGCACCATCTTCGCAAATTCCGGCTTGTGTTCAGCAAGCCTTTTTCTTTCCGGGAGGACGCTCGATGCTCGAGAAGTATGCCTTGATCAAGAAAATACTCTTCGCACTACTGTTCGTCGTGCTGTTCGTCGTGCTTTTAGCCTATCTGACCGCCTGAGGAGGGAAGGCCATGAAACGGATTTTGATCAGCGGCGCCACGGGAGGCATCGGCGGGGCGCTCGTCCGCTATTTCTTCAACCGCGGCGAGCACGTGATCGCCACCGGCCGCAATCGGAAACGGCTTGATGCATTCAAGCAGGAACTGTCTTCCGCGGGACCCGGCAAGCTGACGACGCATGTCGCCGATTTTGCATCCTTCGCCGACGTTCATTCCCTCGCAGAGAGGCTCAAAAGCGATTACGAAGACGGACTTGACGCTGTGATCCATACCGCCGCCGTCTTTGTGGGAAAGAAGCGCTACACAGAGGACGGGCATGAACTGCAGATGCAAGTCAACCATCTCGCCCCCGCCCTGCTTTCGCTCGAGTTGCTGCCTGTGCTGCGCAAGCGCAGGGGCCGGGTGATCTCGACTACCAGCGAGCTTCATCGCAAGGCGGAAATGCCGGAAACGCCTTTTTCGGAGTCCAGGATTTATCGCCCCCTCAAGCAATACGCGCGCACGAAACTCTACAATCTGATGTTCACCATCGCCCTCGACGACCGCATCGGTGAAAACAAAGGCATGCGTGCATTCGCCGTTCATCCGGGCCTTGTCAAGACCGACATCGGCTCGAAGGAGACGTCCCTGCGCTGGCGGCTGCTTTGGCGCTTCGCGACGCGCAAGGCAATCGACCCTGGGCGCGTGGTCTACACGTACAGTTTCCTTGTCTATGAAAAGGACACCCAGAGCGCGTTGCCGTATTTTTACCGTACACAGCCGCGTCCCTACAGTGAAGAGGCGCGGGACAAAGCAAAGGTCGAAAGACTCTTCGAAGCGACGGAAGCGGCATTGGATGTCCGCTGGGATAAGGAAAACTGACAGGCGCATAAGAAAAGGCCCCCGCCGAAGAGGCGAGGGTCCAGGGAAGGGGTGGCAGGGACCTTTCCTTTTTTATGGTCCATGACCGCCCGGCATATCTCCGGGCGGCCCGGGACGCTCATCGATTCCGTGGTCCTCAAGCAGCTTCCGGAGCTCGCCTACGGATAGTTCCTTGAGTTCCTCGAAACTTTGTTCCGCACCGGCGTCCTTGAGTGTTTCAATCATACGCAGGCGCATCACGCCGATGCCGTGGTGGCGGGCGTCTTCACGTTCTTCATCGCTTGCGGCGTGTTGATTGCCCCGCATCATGGCGAAATCCGGTATGCGATCGCCGACGTGCTCGGGAATCCGCTCTTCAAGCTGCCGGGAGAGCTCGTCGAGACGTTCGTCGTCTTCGCCGGTGACGTCATAGAGAAGGTAAGGGTTCTTCTCGCTCAGACGACCGGTCTCGACGGCATGGTCGAGGAGGATTTCAATAACCGCTTCAATCGATTCATCCTCGAGGGGACCGAGTTCATCGAGGAAGGCCTCCCCGTCGTCGTTGATGCCTTCCTGGCCGAGGAAACGGTCATCCTCGTCAAGGTCGATGCGGATCGCCGGGTTGAACTCGAAGTAGGCGGAGGCGGCCACGCGCTCCTCTTCCGGCGAGGGTGCGAGGAAGACAACGAGCAGCACAACGGCGAACAGCATGGAGCCGACGGCGAATTTCGGGCTGCCGAACAGTCGCCTGGGCAGGCTCCGCCTTTGAGCCCTGGTTGCTTCGATGTGGGCTTGGTATCTCGGGTTGCTGCGGATGGCCTCGCGCACATCCGGCGTGGCGCGGTCCGCATGCTTTCGCAGCTGCTGTTCGAACAATCTTTTCCTCATGTTTCCTCCCCCTCCTTTCCAGCGGCGGCTTCCCGCAGTTTTTCAAGTGAACGCTTGTATTTATAGGTGACGGTGCCGATTGGCAGGTCGAGCTCCTTGGCGATGGTTCGATGTTTCTCTTGCAGGACAGCCCGCCGGATGACGATTTCCTGCTCGGTTGCATCGAGTGATTGGAAGAGTTCTTCGAGATAACGTCTGTCCTCGGCCTGGTCTTCGACGCCTCCGAAGAGATTCTCGCCGGTCTGCGAGGCGTCGACCGAGAGGTCCCGTTGCTGCTGGTGGTAGGCGTTGATGGCGAGTCGCTTGGCGATGGTCCTTATCCAGGCCCTGAATCGGCCGCGTTCCTGATAGGTTGATAGGTTGTCGACCATCTTGAGGTATGTTTCCTGCAGAATGTCCTCAGCGAGACTTTCGTCCTTGACGATTAGCAACGCGGTGTAGTAGACATCGCTGCGCGTCAGTTCGTATATTGTGTCGAATGCGGCCTCGTCGCCTTTCTTGAAGGCACGCACCGCTTGGTCGAGACGATTCATAGGCCCTCACCCAGCTTCCATACTTTAAACAATCGAAACGCGTATTTTGTTGGGAGTCAGTTGAAAAATCAACTCTACCCCCTTTATCTTAACACAGGAACAGAAAGCGAGGGGATTCATGTGCGTTGTGTCGCCACCGCCGCATTCGGCGTTGAAGCCGTTGTGAAGCGTGAACTCATCGCGCTCGGTCATACGATTGAACGCAGCGAGAACGGCAAGCTGTATTTTGATTGTGACGTGAGGGCTCTGTTTGAGGCGAACCTCTGGCTGCGTAGCGCCGACCGCGTATATATCGTCCTGGCCGGCAGAGAGGTCAAGACGTTCGACGATTTATATGAGTGGGTTAACAGTCTGCCCTTGGAGCACTGGCTTTCGCCGCAGGGGCGCTATCTGGTCGAGGCGCGCTCAAAGAAAAGCCAGCTCCACAGCCTGCGGGACCTGCAGTCCATCACCAAGAAGGCGCTCGTTGACCGGCTGCTCGAAGGACACAGCGTCTCCGCCTTGCAAGAAAAGGGAGAACGCTACCGGTTGCTTGTGAGCCTTGAAGCCGACCAAGCAGAACTCTGGCTGGATACCTCGGGCGAGGGGCTATTCAAGCGCGGCTACCGTGAACACGCGCTTGATGCGCCGATGAAAGAGACGCTCGCGGCAGCTCTCGTGCAGCTGAGTTTCTATAGTCCGGACCGCGCCTTCCTCGATCCGTTCTGCGGGTCGGGCACGATTCCCATCGAAGCGGCGATGATCGCCCGCAACATCGCCCCGGGCCTGCATCGCCGATTCGATTTGGAAAAGTTCCCTTTCGTCGATGCGGACACCATTAAAAAGGGGCGTCGCGAAGCGCTCAAAGCCATCGACCACAACGCCCCGGGCCCGCTTCTGGCTTCGGACGTCTCCCACGCCGCGATTCATGCCGCACGGGCGAACGCGGAGGCCGCCGGGGTCGATGCGGACATCCAGTTCACCATTCAGGATGTCCATGACACGCTCCGCATTCCCCCGCATGCCGTCATCATCACCAACCCGCCCTACGGCGGCCGCATCGAGGCCGCCCGGCGCGCGCACGAAGGCCTCGGGAGACTGCTTCGCAAAGAGAACCACGCCTCGTTTTTCATTCTCAGCGCCCTCCACGGCGCCGAGAAAATCCTCGGACGCGCCCACAAGACGCGCGTCCTCTACAACGGCCCCATCAAGGCACGGCTTTATCAATATCATGGACCACCGCCCGGGAAAGGGCGAATGAAAAAAGCAGGCGACCGTTGAAGGGTCGCCTGCTTTTTATCCGGTGTTCAGTTTTTCCTGTCCGGTTCGAAAAGGCCGCATTCAAGCAGATCCATCACAACATCGACGATGCGGTCGATATTGTGGTTGTTGCTGCCGAGGTCCATGATCACCTTGAGGGCGACGAAATTGGTGATGCCCATGAGGATGAAACTTACTATCTCGGTATCGAGCGGGCGGATCTCCCCCGTCTCGGCGGCTTTGTCCAACCCCTTCACATAGCGCTCGGAGAAGGAGGTGTAGTACTCTTTGAACAGCCGGCGGTCGATGTGCAGCGATTCCCAGATGATGTTGTAGATTTCCGGACGTTCACGGGCGTATTCGATGAAGGCCTTTATTCCAAGGCGCTCTTTTTCATAGCGGGTGGTTGCTCCTTTGACACGCCGGGCGATTTCGCTCCGGATGTCTTTCGACAGCGTGATGAGGATGTGCTGATACAGCACGAGCTTGCTGGGGAAATAGAGGTAGAAGGTGCCGGCGGCGACGCCGGCGGCTTCGGTGATGTCGGCGACGGTGGTGCCGTAATAACCGTTTTCATAGAAAAGCCGGATGGCGGCACGCTCGATTCCCTGGAACGTATTCTGGGCATTCCGGGTCATGGGTTCCTTGATATTGAGATGCATGATTGCTTCCTCCAGACCATGTGGTTGTAAGCGTTGACATTGTTAAACATGCGTGATACTATGTGAATATCCATTCATATTATGAATACTCATTCAGAAACTGAACGGTTCTTCGCATCTCGAGTATACTCCATGCAAGCAAAATTAGCAACCACACTATAGAAGGAGGAACACTACGTTTATGAAGAATGTCTACATCGTCGCCGCGAAACGGACCGCAATCGGTGGGTTCATGGGGTCTCTTTCCTCGTTGCATCCCTCGGAATACGGCGCAAGAGTCGTCGAGGCGCTTTTCGAGGATGCCAACATTGAAAAGGATGTCGTTGATGAGGTCATCGTCGGGAATATTCTTCCCGCCGGTCTCGGTCAGGGGCTCGCACGGCAGATCTCGATTCACGCGGGCATCCCCAAGAGCAAGCCGGCCTACGCCGTCAACATGGTCTGCGGCTCCGGCATGAAATCAGTCATGAACGCATTTTCGGATATTCAATCCAACCAGGCCGACCTAGTCGTCGCCGGTGGGGTCGAATCGATGTCCAAAGCCCCCTACATCCTCCCCGACCGTCTGCGGGGCGGACACAAGATGGGCGGTTTCCAGGTGAAGGACCATATGATCGACGATGCCTTGACGGACGCCTTCAACGGCATCCACATGGGCGTGACCGCCGAAAACATCGTCCGCAAGTATGGTATCTCACGGGAGGCGCAGGACGCATTCGCCCTTGAATCGCAGCGCCGCGCCGCCGCCGCTCAGGATTCGGGCCGCTTTGACGAGGAGATCGTGCCGATCACCGTCAAGACGCGCAAGGAGACGTTCACCTTCGATAAAGACGAACATATCAACCGCAAGGTCGACGAGAACCGGATGGCCAGGATGCGTCCGGCCTTTGAGAAGGACGGGACCGTCACCGCCGCGAACGCTTCCGGCATCAACGACGGCGCGAGCTTCATGCTCATCGCCAGCGAAGACGCTGTAAAACGGCACGGGCTTGTGCCCCTGGCACGCATCAAGGGAATCGGTCAGGGCGGCGTTGAACCGGAAGTCATGGGACTCGGTCCCACGCCCGCGATTGAACAGGCGCTTGCCTATGCCGGTCTCGAGTTCAACGACATCGGCCTGCTCGAACTCAACGAAGCGTTCGCCGCCCAGAGCCTCGGCGTCTTCGAGGAGCTCAAGGACGCCTACGGTGTCGACATCGACACGCTGAAGGCCAGGACCAATGTCAATGGCGGCGCCATCGCCCTCGGCCATCCCGTCGGTGCGAGCGGCAACCGGATCGCCGTCACGCTGCTGCACGAGATGAAACGACGCAACACCGCCCACGGCCTCGCTTCCCTGTGCATCGGCGGAGGCATGGGAACGGCACTGATACTTGAGAACAAGGAGGATTCACAATGAGACTCAAAGACAAGATCGCACTGGTGACTGGTGGCGCGCAAGGACTCGGACGCGCCATGGCGGAACGTTTCGCAGAAGAAGGGGCGACCGTGATCGCTGTCGACCTCAAAGAAGCATCCTTCGATTCCGACGCGATTCATTCGCGCGCGCTGGATGTAACAGATTCTGAAGCCGCCGGCCGGCTCGTCGAGGAACTCTACAATGAATTCGGCCGTCTTGATGTGCTGGTGAACAACGCCGGCATCACCCAGGATGGCATGACGAAGAAGATGAGTGACGAACAATGGGGCAAAGTGATTGAGGTCAACCTGACCGGGGCGTTCAACCTGACACGCCACATCGGCCCCCGCATGGAGAAAGACGGCGGCGGCGCCATCATCAACATCTCGAGCGTCGTCGGCGAATACGGAAACATCGGCCAGGCCAACTACGCCGCCAGCAAGGCCGGACTCATCGGCGCCGGCAAGACCTGGGCCAAGGAATTCTCACGCAAGGGCGTACCGGTCCGCGTCAATACCATCGCCCCCGGCTACATCATGACCGACATCCTCAAGACCGTCCCCCAGGATTTGCTCGACAAGTTCGCCGGCATGACCATGCTCGGACGCCTCGGTGAACCCAAGGAAATCGCCGACGCGGCCCTCTTCCTCGCCAGCGACGAAGCCAGCTACATCACCGGGCACACGCTGAGCGTCAACGGCGGCATGCGACTCTAGGCGCCACGATTAAGGAGTGTTAATCATGAACGACAACCACGTAGGCATCGCCGGGCTCGGCGTATATTTGCCGGAACAGACCCGCTCGGCCGGCGAAATCGCCGCCGCGACCGAGGGCAACTGGACTGAAGAGAACATAGTAAAGAAACTCGGCATTCGCAGAGTCTACGTGCCCTCACAAGCGGATGGCACCCAGGAGATGGGCGCCCGCGCCGCAGAAGAAGCACTTAAGGACGCCGGCATCAAGGCGGAGGAAGTCGATGTCATCATCGACATCGGCGAGGAATGGAAGGAATATCCCCTGACGACCTCCGCGCTCTACGTACAGGGAGCCATCGGTGCGCATAACGCCTGGGGCGTCGATCTGCAGAACCGCTGTGCGACCTCCTTGACGGCCTTCAAGATGGCCAAGGACATGATGCTCGCCGATCCGGACATCGAGACGGTGCTGATTTCCGGCGGCTATCGAAACGGCGATTTCATTGACTACGCCGACCCGGCGGTCTCGATGATGTACAATCTCTCCGCCGGCGGCGGAGCCGCTGTCCTCAGGAAGAATCTCGGAAAGAACCGGGTGCTCGCCTCGCACTTCATCGGCGATGGAACCCTCGCCCGCACGGCCGGTGTCGAGATCGGCGGCACGAAGCGGCCCGTTACGGCGTCGAACGCCGAAGAGGCGGCGAAATCGCTGCGGCTCATGGAGCCCGAGAAGATGAAGGCACGCCTCAATGAGGTCAGCGTCCCCAACTGGTTCCACTGCATCGACCGTTCGCTGGAAAAATCCGGAAAGTCCCGTGAGGACATTGATTATCTAGCCATCCTCCACATCAAGCGCTCCGCACACGAGGGGATGGTTTCCGAACTCGGACTCGATCCTGAGGACACGACGTATCTGGAGGATTACGGCCACATGGGGCAGCTTGACCAGATTCTCTCGCTCAAGCTGGCCCGCGATGATGGCCGCTTGCACGATGGCGACACCGTCTCGCTTATTGCGGCCGGCATCGGCTATGTCTGGGGCGCTTCGGTCGTCGAATGGGGTAGATTCTGATGGATATCTCCACCATTATTCAGATTCTTTTCAATAGTCTGCGTACCGGCAGTATTGTCGCACTTGCGGGATTAGGGATTGTACTCATCTATCGTACCTCGAAGGCGACGAACTTCGCGCAAGGCTCTATCGGGACTATCAATGCTTTCGTAGCTGGCTATATCGCTCACGCGACCGGGCTGAGTATCTGGACCTCGACACTGATTGCCTTGGGCACGGCTTTTCTTACAGGCGTGATTATTGACAAGCTGTTCATCCGTCCCGCTGGCCGTACGGCATCCCCTGTCAACAAGCAGATTCTCACACTCGGCATCATATTGATTCTGACCGGAATTATGAACATGAACATCGGTATTCTCGGGGATCTGTTCACTCCTCGGTATCCTGAACAGTTCATAAGCTCGAGTGAACGCGTGATGATTCTTGGACGAAACATCCAATGGAATACGATCTTCATCGTCGCACTGTCTATCTTCCTTCTGAGCGCGATCTTCCTTTTCATCCAGAAGACGAGATGGGGCCTCGCTATACGCGTGACTGCCTCCAACGAGACAGCGGCAAGACTCATGGGCGTTCCAACAAAGACTGTGACCATGATTGCCTGGGCGGTCGCTGCCATGCTAGGGACCATCGCCGGTATTGCACTCGCTCCCAGAGCCCCTGCCGGATTAAATCCCGGGTTGCTCATCGGCACGCAGGTCAGCGCTTTCTTTGCGGCTGTTTTTGGCGGTTTTCAATCATTTTTCGGTCCGGTCTTCGCAGCTTACATCATCGGTTTCCTTTTGAGTGCCGGTCGCTATGGGATGAGTTCGTATTTCGGTCAGCCAAGCATCATCGCCGATCTGATTATCTATCTGGTAATCCTCATCATTCTGTATTTCAAGCCATTCGGCATTTTCGGCAAGGCACCGGAAAGGAAGGTGTAAGCCATGCAGACCCTCCAACGGATTCTCCGAGTGCTTGCCCAAGCTATTCGAAAAATCATAAAGTATATCAAAGACCGACCGCAGATGCAATATATCCTGCTCGGCACCGTCATGTTTTTCATCGGCAGAAGCATACTTCTAGGCGATACCCCCTCAAATGCGGATTATTTCGCGCAGATACTCATCTACACCATCGTTGCGCTGGGCCTCAATCTTCTGCTCGGCTTCAGCGGGCTGGTTTCGCTTGCAACTGCAGCGTTTATGGGGATTTCGACCTATGGCATGCACATCCTGATGGAAAACTATGAAGTTAACTACTTCCTCGCCGCTTTAATCGTGCTCATCTTTGCCGGGGGGCTCGGGCTGTTAGTCGGTGTGCTGTCGCTCAAGATGCAGGGCATCTATCTCGCCATCGCGACACTCTTCGTCGCACACGTCATCGGCGAACTTTTCCGCTCTTTTGAGGCGTTCAACTATGGTGAAAGTGCGCGGATCAGCGAAATTACATTCTTCGGCGAGACGTCTCTTTCGGGATATGCCCAGGATGACCGAATCTATCTGATGGGAATCGTTGCCATCGGCTTAATACTCGCTTTTGTTGTCATCCACAATATTGTCAAAAGCCCTAGCGGCAGAGCCTTCATGGCAATCAGCAGAAGCTACCATGCCGCCCTTGCCATGGGCATCAGCGTCCGCCGATACCGGCTGCTCGCTTTCATGATCGCGACGATCTTTGCAGCTTTCGGAGGCATCTTGTACCTGACGTATATGCAGTCGACCGGTTCGGTCGACCGCAACTGGAATCTGGAACTAAGCCTGATACTGCTGGCTATCGTCGTGGTGGGCGGTATGAAATCGTTGCCGGGCATGTTGCTCGGCGCAGCAATCATCATCGGCATTCCCGAATTCTTCTTCACTCCGTTTGAAGAGTTTCTTCAAGGGTTCGGCCCGCTTGAGAACATCAGCCTGAGAGGGTTTGATGATATATTTACCGGACTGCTCATCATTCTGACAATTCTATTCTATCCCTACGGCGCGATTAGGATTATCAGCAGACTTAAGCATACCGTCCAGAGCAAATTTCAAAACAAGCCTTCGAAGGGAGGCGATGCGGCATGAGTGAAAACGTGCTGAGCGTGAAAGACCTTTCGATGTCCTTTGGCGGCTTGAAAGCTGTCGACAGCCTCTCTTTTCACATAAAGGGCAAAGAAATTCTTGGACTTATCGGTCCCAATGGCGCCGGAAAGACGACCGTATTCAACTGCATCACACAGTTCTATAAGAACTACGAAGGCATCGTGATTCTCCAGGGCGCTAATAAAGATAAGGACCTGCGCGAGGTCCCTGTACACAAAATCATCGACTATGGCATTGCGCGGACATTCCAGAATCTAGAACTGATTCCTGACACCTCGGTTATGGACAATGTTCTAATCGGCGCGCACAAAGATGTGAAATCCAACATTATTCATCACATCTTACAGTTCCCTTCTTTGAAACGTAATGAGAAACGTTTGAAGGAAAAGGCGGAACGTATTTTAGCTTTCCTCGGCATCGACCACTTAAAGGATGCCTATGTACACGGTCAGCCCTATGGCATCATGAAACTCATCGAGATAGGCCGTGCGTTGATGGGCGATCCATCCCTGCTTATCCTCGATGAACCTGCAGCAGGTCTTAACGAAAAAGAGACGAAACACCTTGAGGGTATTGTCAAAAAGATTAATGAGGAGTATGAAACCGCCATACTCTTGATTGAACATAACATGGGCTTTGTCATGGACCTTTGCAACACCGTCATCGCCATTAACTTCGGCCGCTTTCTCGCGCAGGGCACGCCTAAAGAAGTCCAGAACAACAAGGCCGTGCAGGAAGCGTACCTCGGGGAGGCAGAATCATGAACATCCTTGAAGTCGACAACCTCCATGTCTCCTATGGTCCGGTCCAGGCGCTGCGCGGAGTGGACATCTCCGTTGAGAAAGGCAATGTTGTGGCGATTCTTGGTGCGAACGGCGCCGGAAAGACGACATTATTGAAGGCCATTACCGGGATAGTCCCCCCTTTGCAGGGAGATATACGCTATGACGGTGAGAGCATTGTCGGCGAAAGCGTTGAGCGCATCGCTTATAAGGGGATTACCCATGTTCCGGAAGGACGTCAGATCTTTTCAGACCTGACCGTTGAAGAAAACTTGCGGATCGGGGCTTTCACCATGAAAGCGGATACGCTGCCCCTCTCAAGAGTTAATGAATCCCTGCGTGCGGATAAGAAGATTATGCAACAGATCAACTCCGCTAGTGAAAACGACCCCGATATCCATCTCAGCAAGAAGCAAATGATTGCCAACAATCTTGCCCGGGTGCATCACTTCTTCCCCGTCCTCAAGGAACGAGCGGAGCAGACGGCGGCGACCCTCTCAGGGGGCGAGATGCAAATGCTGGCAATCGGGCGTGCACTGATGAGCCGTCCGACCCTGCTCGTGCTTGATGAGCCCTCACTCGGTCTCGCTCCGAAGATTGTAGAGAACATTTTCGACATCATCAATGAACTGAATGCGCTCGGCATCTCCATACTAATCGTCGAACAGAACGCCTTGATGGCGCTTAGAATCTCGAATTATGCCTATGCTTTGCAGACGGGTCGCATCTTCAAGGAAGGCCC
>PULR01000008.1 GCA_003551005.1 Mollicutes bacterium | reverse complement strand
TTGATGCCGGGCACGCCGATTGTCTACTACGGCGAGGAGATCGGCATGACCAACGTCGATTACGAGGACCTGCAAAGCTTCCGCGATGTGGAGGTCTTCACCGAGTACGAGAACTTCCGGCGCAACGGCGCCTCTCATGAAACTGCGATGCAGGCCCTGCGGGACCGTTCCCGGGATAATGCACGCACCCCCATGCAATGGTCGGCCGAGGCGCACGCCGGTTTCAGCGAGAGCGAACCCTGGATACCCGTCGTCGCCAATTATCCATCGATCAACGTCGCCAGACAGGAAGCGGCTGAGGACTCCATCCTCCACACCTACCGGCGCGTGCTGAAGCTGCGCCGCGAAAGCGGGGCCGCTTTCGGCCGCATGCAGATTCATGCGCTCGAAGACGAGCAGATCTTCGTCTACACCAACACCACGCAACAGACGAAGCTTCTTGTCGTCGCGAACTTCTCCAAAGCACCGGTCGAGATCGAGCTCCCCGATCCATTCACCGCTGACGATTTGTACGAGGTCAACCGCAAAGAGCCGGACACCGGCTCGAGCATGCAGTTCGCACCTTACGAGGCCCGCATCTACAAAATCGCCCGTTGAAAACGCTATCTCGCATGGGCAAGCCCTTCACGAAGTCTCCCGCCTGGGTGCCGGGTATTCAGCTGGAGCGGGCCTCGTTTCACTTGCAATGCGGATGAAAACGCTTGCGTGCCCGTGATGTCTACGGCGCCCGATGAGTACAAAATAGACCGCTCAAGCGTTTACAAACATGTCGCTCTTTGTTATTATTCAAGATAGAAAAGACCAGACAAGACGACAACTATTGATGAAGGGATTTTGTCGATGGATACCGTGATCCGATTCGTGAAAAAGCCACTGAAGCTACTCCTTCGCTTGTTATGGTTCGTATTCGATTTCCTTGCGAACGGGGTCATCAGACCAATCCATAAGCTTTTTTTTGCTGTATTCAAAGGTGTTGGGGACTTTTTCGCGAGTATTCCAAGAGCACGCAGGGAAAATCCCTCCTCCTTCAAGCGAGGGCTATCGAGTCTCTTCCTGCCCGGTCTCGGACAGTTGAAGAACGGACAATGGTACAAGGGCGTCCCGATTCTGGCGATTCTTGTCCTTTTCTTGCTTATAGAGTTCATCAGCGGCAATTATATCTATGCCCCCGGAGAGATCGCCAATTACCCTGCTGAAGAGAACCTTTACTTCTTCCGCGACTACGGCGGGATCTTCACCCGCGGAATCTGGGGCTTCTTCACGCTCGGTGCGCTCGTTGCCGGCGATGTGTATCGCGGAGAACCCATCGTCACCGAGGACGCCCGCTTAGACTGGATGATGGCCGACAATTCACGGACCTTGATGGGCGAGGGCGTCATCGTGCTGGTCTTCATGGCGTTCTTCCTTGCAATATGGGCATTTAGCGTCCGCGACGCCTACATAACGCACATCAAGCTGCGCGCCGGCATGGAAATCGAGCGGTTCAAAAAGTGGATCCGCAACGTCTGGGATGATTATTTCGCCTACATCATCATCATTCCCGGCGCTGCCCTGCTCGTTTTGTTCACGCTGATGCCGTTCCTGTTCTCTTTCATGGTCGGTTTCACAAACTATGACGCAGCTATCAGCCTGCGCGCTAATCTGATTGAATGGCACGGGCTGACCACCTTCCGGGAGGTCTTCGGCGCCGAACCCGGGTTCCGTGATTTCTTCATCACCACGCTCGGGTGGACGACGTTCTACGCCATTGTCAGCAGCATCACTGTCTACGTGATGGGATTCATCCAGGCGATGGTCATTGAAAGCCGCCCCATCGTCGGCAAGCGCGTCTGGCGGTTGATTCTGATCCTGCCCTGGGCGGTTCCCGGTATGGTGGCACTACTCGTCTTCTCGAACATTTTCGATGCGAGCGATGGGCTGCTCAATCAGATCCTCTCGCGCCACGATCTGCTCGATACGACCCGGACGATTCTGCGGTTTGAATTCTTCCCCTTCGACCGCTTCGCGTTCTTTGACGATATCTGGCTCGTCCGCGACCGCGTGGGAGATATTGAATGGTTCACGCATCATGAAAACGCCAATCTTGCACGGCTCATCATCATCCTCGTCAACCTCTGGATGGGGTATCCATACTTCATGCTGCTGATCACCGGAGTGCTCGGCACCATCCCCTCCGAACTATATGAAGCGGCGGATATCGACGGCGGCTCCGCCAACCAGAAATTCCGTTTCATCACGTTCCCCTGGGTGCTGCGGGCGACCGCGCCGGTGATCATCACCACCTTCACCTTCAACTTCAACAACTTCGGGGTCATCTACTTCTTCACCGGAGGTGGTCCCGCATATCCGAGGGCGGAGGTTCCGCAGGCCCTGATCGGCATCGAGCCCGGCAAGACGGACATCCTGATCTCGTGGATCTACACGATGGCCTTCGAAAGCGGGGATCACGACACGTACAACCTCGCGGCGGTCTATTCCATCATGGTGTTCGTCCTGATCGCCTTCGTCTCCATCTACTATCTATCGAGACTGCGTTCCTTCTGGGAGGAGGATGACTGATATGCTGATGTTCTGGGTCAGGCTCAAACGCGCCCTCTTCGCCCTCTTCGCCTATACGTGGCTGATCATGACCGTCATTATCGCGCTGGTGCCCATCTCCTACATGGTCTCGGCAGCCTTCAGTCCTGTGCGCAGACTACGGGATGTCCCGGTGATTCCGCGCATCACCGAGTGGTCGCTGGTCAATTTCCGGGAGGTTTTCACTTATCGCTCTACTGGAGGGCAGCTGCTGCCCGATTATGTGCAGTCGTTCCTCGTGACGGGCCTGGTGGCGACGGTCACGACCATACTCGTGGTCATTTTCTCCTCGCTTGTCGGTTTCGCCTTCACGCGCTATCGCATAAAAGGCAAGAAACCGGCCTTGCTGTTCATGCTCGGACTGCAGATGTTCCCGGGATTCATGGGCATGATTGCGATCTTCCTGATCTTCCGTGTCTTCGGCTGGCTGAACAACCCCTTCATGCTCGCGCTCATCTACGTCGGCGGGGCGATTCCCTTCAACACCTTCATCGTACGCGGATTCATGCGCAACGTGCCCAAATCCCTCGACGAGGCGGCCGCGATCGACGGGGCGACGAACCTGCAGATCATGAGAAAGATTATCGTCCCCCTCGCCAAGCCCATCATGGGATTCATCGCCATCAACGCTTTCATGGGGCCCTGGATGGACTACATCCTTCCCTCCATTGTCATGCCTCGTAACGAGACGGTCGCGATGTGGCTGTTCAGGATGAATGACCCGGCCACCACTCCTCACGAGCCCATGCTTTTCATGGCCGGTGCGATGTTTATCAGTGTCCCCATCATCATCGTGCAGATCAAGATGCAGAAATATGTCACCTACGGCCTCGTCTCCGGCGGAGAAAAAGGATGATTTCCGCCCTTGAGAGGAGACGGCCTTGAAAAGTAAATTCGAGACGTTCTTCAAGATGATGGTGAAGAACCGTCCGCTGCTCAGAGCCTACAAGGCACCGCTCATCCTGACATTCGTACTGCTGCTGGTGAACATCTCGCTCATCAGCGTCCCCTTCTTCTTCGGCGTGCTTGACGGAGCGGACCATCCGGACGACCTCGAGGGAGCACACGAGGCATTCGAAGCCTTCTACCGCAGCGAGCCGGCCTGCAGGCTGGAAGGCGCCGAGCTCTCATGCGAGGACGACATTGAAGGGGACTACAATTCTTACCGCGTCGCCTTCATCGAGGAGCTGCCGGATCCTGAGGACATCGAGCAGTCGTCGATTCTCCTGACGCCGAACAACGCCGCGGTCGTACAGATTGACGACGACACCTACCGGCACGTCGCAGGGGATTACTCTCTGCACAGCGACCTCGATTTCGCCGACATCCATCCCGAAGCACAGGCTGATGACAATCCCGAGCACGTCTACCGCACGATGTCGGAGAACTTCATGCTCAATTTGTACTATTCCGAGGTCACCCGCAACATTTTCACGACCTACGGCGCACAGACGTTGCAGACCATTCTCTATGTGATGCTTGTCAGCGTGCTCTTCATGATCGCCAACTACCGAGTCGAGCATAAGAAAATCACGTGGACCGCTAGCATCAAGATGGCGACCTTCGCCATGACCGGCCCCGCTTTCCTGAGCGCCGCGCTTGGTTACTGGCTGCTCGGCTGGGCCAATATGCTTTTCCTTTTCGTCTACATGATCCGCATCATCCTGGTCTACGCCAACGTCAACAGACTTCCCGGCCCTTTCTATGAAAAGGCAGGCGGATAAGTGAACATCAAACGAACAGCAACATAAATATAAAACCCTGATAGGAGGTATGTACCACTATGAAGAAACTGACAGTACTAGCCCTCGCGCTGCTTCTCGGCATGACAATCGCCGCCTGCGAACGCGAGGAGGCGGAAGAAGCCGTCATGTTTGATGAAGATGCAGAAGAATTCGAAATCGAAGACGGCGCAGAGATTGAAATCGGCGTGGACAGCGTCACGCTCGGACAGGCGCTCGTCGAACAATGGGAGGAGGAATATCCCGAACACGAGGACGTCCTCAGCTACACATTCTATGATGCCGTCAACGATGAAGACGGCGGCATGGAAGGTCTTGAACTGATGGAGGACGAAGCGCCTGATGTGGCACTCGTCATCGACAACGAAGTTCTTGGCCGCGAGCCGGCCGTCCGCGAGCTTCATGATTACTTCATCGACATCGGCGAAGAGCAGACACACGAAATCTACGAGGACATCAATGAACTCGGCAACTTCTATCTGCCCGCGGTCTACGACGGCATGGTCTTCTCCTGGAACAAGACCATGCTGGAAGAGTGGGACGTCGATGTGGACGACCGCACGGAAGGCAACCTGCCCGCGGAATTCGCAAGCTGGGAGGACATCTTCGACTACGCGGACGAATACGGTAAAGAGCCCGGCGAGCGTCCCGAATTTGAAGGCGATGAGATTCTCGAGTTCTTCCCCCTGAGCGTCGCCGAAGCCTGGTCCGGCTACATGCAGCTTTCCGCCACCGGCTGGAACATTTTCGAGGGCGAAGACTACGGCGATCCCGAATTCGACGATCCTCAGTTCCTCGAAGGTCTTGAATTCCTAGAGGCGTTCTCCGAAGCGAACATGAGCGTGGACTCCGGCGGCGAACCCCGTTCCGCTGGCGCGATGGCATGGCGCTGGGAGAACTATCTTGAAGGCGACTATCCCTTCGGTCTTGTGGGTACCTGGATGGATATCGATGGATACATGGAAGATACCGGCTACGAATTCGAGTTCGCTTATCTGCCCACCTGGGAAGGCAACGACCCGAGCACGCTCTACAAGACCAAGGGTTTCGTCATCAACTCCTACACCGACTATCCCTCCGCAGCAAACGAAGTCATGCGCTGGCTCTACAGCGAGGACACCATGGGCACCATCGTCAACGAATCCGCCTATATCCCCGCTCTGCAGGAGGATGCGGAAATCACACCCGAAGTTGAACAGGATTACAAAGAGGACATGATCAACGCCATCGAGCACAACGGCTGGCTTGAAAGCGCCGACCGCGTGCCTGGAAACCCGACCCAGCGTGCGATGAGCGTCTACTACGACATCGGCGTCGAAGCCTACATGCAAGAACTCTGGGACGGTGACCGCACGCCTGAAGAAACCCAGGACGACATCGTCGACGACGCCGAGTACTGGATGGATCAGCGTCGCGGCGACTAACAAACACTTCTAAAAAAGGCTCGCAAGAGCCTTTTTTTCCGAAAGGATGAATGAATCTTGAAAAAACTCTTGATGCTGCTGCTCGCAGGCGTGCTAATCTTCACGCTCGCCGCCTGCCCCGAAGATGAGGACCCGGATGACGAACTCGACCCCGACGAGCTGCGTCCGAGCTCGCCGCATTTCAAGGAAGACGTCCACACATGCTATCAGATCTTCCCGATCTCCTTCGCCGATTCCACAGGTGATGGCGATGGCGACCTTCAGGGCGTCATCGACAACGTCGAGTATTTGAGCGAGGACCTCGGGGTCGACTGCGTGTGGTTCAACCCGTTCAATGAGGCGGACAGCTACCACAAATACGATGTCACCGACTACTACGGCATCGACGAGACCTTCGGCGACCTTGAGACGTTCGAGGAACTCGCCAGCACCTTTGAAGAACACGACATCGAGATCATCATGGATTTTGTCATCAACCACACCTCGAAGAACCACCTCTGGTTCCAACGCTCGGCCGACGACATCGACGACTATCGCGACTGGTACACCTGGGCGACTCATGAGGAAATCGAGGAAGACTATCCTGGATGGGATGGATGGTATCAGGAGGGCGATGAATACTACTACGCCTCCTTCTGGGACATGATGCCGGAACTTAATTATGAAAGCGAAGACGTCCGCGAGACCATCTACGACCTCGCGACCTACTGGCTCGACCACGGCGTCGACGGTTTCCGCATCGACGCGGCGAAACACATCTATGATGTGAACCAGTACCCGGAAGACACCGACGTCTACAGCAAGAACATCGAGTTCTTCCGCGAATTCAACGCCCACATCAAGGATCATGATGAAGACGCCTTCATCGTCGGCGAGATCTGGGATTATTCCGACGATTACATCGCGGATTTCTACGAAGGCATGGATTCAGCCTTCAACTTCAAGTTTTCCGACGAGCTGCTTTCGGCGATCAACACCGGCCGCGACCAGGATGTCATCGAGACGCTGATCGAGACCCGGAGCACCTACGGAGAGGTCCGGGAGGACTTCATCGATTCCATCTTCCTCTCCAACCATGACATGAACCGCGTCATGAGCCAGCTCGGCGAGGAAGGCAAGTCCCGATTAGCCGCCAACATCCTCCTGACCCTGCCCGGCCTCGCCTGGGTCTACTACGGCGAGGAGCTCGGCATGACCGGTTCGGGGGAAGACCCTCAGGTCCGCCAACCCTTCATCTGGGGCGAGGACAACCCCTACAACACGACCGGCGTCGAACACGGCGGCCATCAAGCCATCGCCGCCTGGGACGACCACAACAAAGAGCTTGACGGCGTTGAAGAACAACTCGCCGATGAGGATTCCCTCCTCAACACCTACATCGACCTCATCGAGCTGAGGGGCGAGGATAATCTCTACCGGGACGGTTCGCTGAGACAAGTCGACTCCGACAGCGAACTCCTCACCTACGAACGCGAGCACGACGGACGCCGGGTGCTCGCCGTGCACAATCTCTCTCACAACACCCGCACAACACCGCACAATCTTGATGACCCGGATGTGCTCCATGCATCCGAAGACTACGATCTCACGGATGAAAGCCTGGAGCTGGAAGGCTACGGTTCCCTGATCCTTGAGATCGACGAAGAAGCCGACCTGACGGAGTAATCCCGACCACAATCGATAAAAGTCCCCAGGGTGGCTGCACTGACCCTGGGGACTTTTTGCATGAGAAAACCCGTCCACGGACGGGTTATTCATATTTATAGGGGACGAGGTGGTCCTGCATCAAATGCACGAGCTTGCGGGCGACGAGCCCGGTGAAGATGCCCGTCGGCACGGAGAGCGTCATGAAAAGCGGCAGCAGGAACACAATCTCCTGCGTGCCGAGCAAAAAGATCGCCATGCCGACCTGACCGACGGCGTGTCCGAACGCGCCGCCGACGCTGACGCTGACGATGGAAAATGTGCGCAGTCGCTTGAAAAGCAGCATCATCGCAAAGGCGAGCACCCCGCCGGAAAGCGAGAGCAGGAACGCGGTCACATTGGTGAAAAAACCGACCACGACAATCCGCAGCAGGAGTACGGTGAAGGCATCGCGGGTATCATACAGATACAATGTGATGAGAACCACGATGTTCGCCAGTCCGAGCCGCACCCAGGGCAGGCCGGTGATGCCGCCCAGAGCGATACGCTCGACAAGGTTCAACACGATCGAGACGGCGAGGAAGATGGCAAGAAAGACGAGTCGGCGTGTCTGCATACTCAATCACCCGCTACAGTCTACCACAGCGGCACCCGCGGAGCAAACACAACACACGGCTTATTTCGGGGGTTTAGCGGAGGCCAGGTCGAAATAGGCCACGCCGACGGTCCCCTGTCCGGTATGCGCGCCGATGACGGGGGTGATCGGGGCGGCGTAGGCCGGAATGTCGGGGTGGACTTCCTCGATTTTCCCGCGGACGTATTCGTAGCCTTCCTGGTTGTCGCTGGTATCGTAGGTGAGGACGACGTGATCAAGCGTCTTGAGATCTTCCAGGATGAGCTCGACCATCCGATCGAGCGCGCGTTTGCGGGTGCGGATGCGCTCGAACGGAACGATCTTGCCTTCGTCGTTGACCTCGAGGATGGGCTTGATCTTCAAAATCCGCCCCATGAATCCGCTCGCTCCCGAGAGGCGACCGTTCTTGACGAGCAGACGAAGGTTGTCGACCATGAAATACTGCTTCCGCGAGAGGGCGAGGCGCTCGAGATAGGGCACGATCGTGTCGGGGGCCTCCCCGGCCTCGATCAATCGCAGGGCCTCGAGGGTCAGGAACCCTTCGCTGATGGCGGCGTTCTTGGTGTCGACGAGATGGATCTCGAGCTCGCCTTCATAGCTTTCCCTGGCCACCTGTGCGTTCTGGTAGGTCGCCGAGAGGGCGGTGGAGATGGTGTTGAAGATGACGGCTTCGTAGCCGGCCTTCTCGATTGTCTCGAAGGTTTCGAGCATCTCGCCCGTCGAGGGCATCGAGCTGGTGGGGACCAGATCGGAGTCGCTCTTGATGGCGCGGTAGAAACTGTCCGCATCCATGTCGACGTAGTCGTCGTAGCTCTCTCCGCCCATGATGATCTTGCAGCGGACGATAAAGAGATTTTCAGGTGCGATGTCCAGATAATCCAGACATCCGGTGCTCACAGCGCTGACAGCGGTTTTCTTCATGGGAGATCATCCTTTTTATTCAAGAGTCGGTACAACAGACTGAGCGGCCAGAACAAGACACCGATTGAGACAATCAGCGACCAGGGGTGCGAGAGGGTCTCATGGTCGCGAAGGAGCACGAAGTTCACCAGCAGGAGGATGCTGATGATGAGCAGTGAGGCGAGCGCGGCGAAAAGCAGCGCGTTGCGGTGGCGCTTGATTGTCAAAAAACGCTGATGCCGGCGTTTCTCGCGGTCGAGGGCGGGGTCGTGGTAGTCTTCGGCTTCGCCGAATTCTCCGATGGCCCGGTCAATGGCCTGTGCTTCACTGTAGCCTTCTTCCTTGAGGTCCTCGACTTTCTCCTTGAGCATCTCCGAGAGTTTTTCGGCGCTTTGGTCCTTGGGGGGAGATTCCTTGAATACGCGCTGGACGAACTTGTCGATGTCTTTCATGTGGATTCCTCCATGAAGACGGCCATCAGCCGTTTAAGCGTCTGCCATTCATTTCGTTTCTCCCTTAAATAGGCCTTCCCTAGCGGCGTGAGACGATAATAGCGCCGCTTCCCTCCATGCGAGCGTTCACCGATGTAGGACGTGATGAGCTCTTTCTTTTCGAGTCTTTGGATGATGGAATACAGCGTCGCCTCCTTCATATCGAAGGCGTCATCCGTGCGGGTGCGGATTTCCCGGGCGAGTTCGTAGCCGTAGCGGTCCTGCTCGGCAATCAGCGTCAGGATGATACCTTCGAGGTGCCCGCGGAGAACATCGGAGCTGATCGGCGGGGGGGACTGCTTTTTCGGAGGAGTCAATATTTCTCCTTGAAATAGGCGACAAGCCGCTCGAGCGAGTCGATGAGCAACGTGTTGTCCTCAAGTTTGAGGTCCTCGAGGACGGCCTCGATCATCTCATCGTGGAAATCATCGTGGATGCGTAGGACCTCCCGTCCACGGTCCGTCAGCCGGATGAAGACCTTCCGCTTGTCGCCGGGTACGGAATAGCGTTCGCAATAGCCTTTCCTGACGAGCCGGTTGATGCTGGTCGTCAGCGTCCCCACGGTCACTCTGAGCCGGGAAGCGATCTTCGACATCGTCGGTTCTCCGCTTTTTTGAATCGCCTCGAGCACATGTATCTCATTCATGGAAAGCGGCACCCCGCGCTCGCGTAGATGCTCTTCTTCTATGCTGAGGATGTGGTTGAACACGTCGACGAGCAGTTCGTTGATGACTTCTTTCGGCGAGGGTTTGTTTTCGCTCGACATGGAGTCACCTCCTATAGGGTCCTATTGAACATTATAAACCATTCAGAGGAAGGATGCATCATTCTTTGACAATCCAACCGATCGCAAGCGCGCCCGGTCCTGCGTGGGCGCCGACCACCGGCGTGAGTGGATAATCCTTCACTTCGCCAATTTCCGGGCGGGCTTCCTGCAGGCGGCTCCGCACATCCTCGAGCGCATCGTAGGCGTTCGCGTGGACGATGAAGGGTTCGAGATCCGCTTCGCGGCGCTCTTCAAGAAATCGGTCCACGATGCGGTTGATGGCCTTCTTGCGACTGCGGATCTTCTCAAGCGGTTCAATCCGCCCTTCCCGCGTCAGATGCAGCATCGGCTTGATCTTGAGTTTCGTGCCGACCCAGCCGCCGACACCCGAGAGCCGCCCGTTCTTGACGAGAAATTCCAGCGTGTCGACGGAGACGTACAGGCCCTGGTTTTCGCGGATCTGCGAGAGCGTGTCGATGATTTCGGGAACCCCGTGTCCCGCTTGTGCCATCTCGGCGGCCTTCAAAATCATGTAGGCCTCTCCGTAGGCGACCGACTTGGAATCGAAGACATGCACCGGCACGCCTTCAAGCATGTTGCCGGCGATCCGCGCGCCTTCATAGGTGCCGCTGAGTTTCGCGGAGATGGTGACGACGATAATCTCCTCGTACCCGTCTTTCTTGAGCTTCTCATACGTATCAAGGATCTCCCCCGTCGCCGTCTGAGCCGTGGTCGGGTGCAGATCCGGGTTTTCTCTAAGCATTTGATAAAAAGCATCCGCCTGGATATCGACGAAGTCCGTATACTCCTCTTCGCCGAAGATCAACGTCGAACGGATGACGCGGATGTCATAAGGATGGTCGATGTAGTCGATTCCCGAGTTGCCGCAGACAACAAGGCCGATCTTGCTCATGATTGGTTCCCTCCAATGTTTTGATACTCAAAGTATATATCAAAAGTCTACCAGCAACCCGGCGCTTTGTCAATCCTGAGGGGTTTCAGGCCGTCGAGTTCCGCAATAGGGGCATTTTGTTTCTTCCGGATAGAGCGGGGCCTCGCAGTGGCTGCAGCGCACCATCCGTCGACGCCCTTCCGTTTCAATCTCCTTCAGCCGATGCAGGGAATAAATCACCTGCGAGGCGAAGAACGAGGCCGTGAAGACGACAAGCCCCGAGAGGAAGAGCAGCACGGCGTACCCGTCGATAAGAAAAGCGGCGACCACCAGTGCCAGCGCGATGGCGGTACCTGCCAGAAAAACGTTCCGCGAGACATTGAAAGACAGCATCACTCAATCTCCAGCAGGGTCTCGCCCTGATTCATCGTCAGCCGCCTGCGGATGATCCGGCGGCTGCGGAGCTTGTTGGGGCTGCGGACCATCTGTGCAAGGGTCTGCCCGCGGGTGTGGCCGTGGATGACGCGGATGTATTCGACACCGCGTTCGGCACGGCGCAGGACATCCTCGAGATGTTTCTGCGCTTCAAGTTCGCTCATGCCGTGGATGTCGACGGTGATTTCCATGATTCACCAACCTCCTTCGCACTCAAGAGGGAGTGGGGTTTTGACGCGCGGGCGACGCCCGTGCGTGTGCAGGTGTTTTTTGAGGACGGCGTCCATCCGTTCACGGTCGTCAGCCATCCAGCGTTGCATCCGGCGGTCGATGCCATGCGTGTAGGGACAGCTGACAATGCAGATTGAACAGTCGGTTCCCAGCGCCTTGAACATCCGGAAGCAGGCGTGTTCGTCGAACTGGAAAAACGCCGTGCCCTGCCGCCGCCGCGTGTAGGGCTTGATGGCCCGGGAGGGGCAGTTCATCAGACACAACGCACAACGCCGGCAGAACGTGCGGATACCATATTCCCGCGGTTCGTCGGGAATCAGAGGGGCGGTGGTATAGACCGCGCCGAGACGGATACGGTTGCCGCAATCCGGATGCACGAGATGATTGGTCATCCCGATTTCGCCAAGACCCGCTTTGCGGGCGAGGGGGACCATCGGCGTCAGGTAGTAATCCTCGCTTGCGAAAGCCGCCTCATACCCGGAGGCTTGCAGTCTTGAGGCGACGGTGGCGCCGATCCGGGCGACGGCTTCATAGGCACGCTTGCTTTCGTAGAGCACTTCCGCCCTGGGCGCGCGAAGCATATATGCCAGGCGCATCTCGACAGCGAAAACCAGCGCGCGGGAGTAATGCCTGGGGGTTTCTTCGCCGTAAGTATCCCTACCGAGGTTCTCACCGACCCCGCCGAAACGCTGGTAGTAATCCCGCGTGCTGAGGAGGGCCACCCCGGCATCGACCGCCCCCGCCGACAACGCCACCTCCCGGATGGCATCCAGCCGTTGAAGCGGACGAAGCGCCGGCGGATGGGCATACAGGGCTCGGACCCTCGCGTCTACGCCGTCGATGTGGTCTTTCAGCGCTTGCTGGCGGGGTTTCGACTCGCCCGAAGCGGCAAGGATGTCCATGCCACGCACGGCGTCGTCCGCTTTCTGCAGCTGCGGCCACCGGGCGTAGAAGGCGCGGTAGCGGTTACTGCCGGCTTTCAGCCGGACGCGGGAAAAGAGCGTCTGTCGTTCATCGTAAGGCAGGTCCATCGTCTCACTCCAGGCGATCGAGGTCCAGAGCCTCGGAATAATCCCCCGCATGGACGGCCATCACGTGCCGATAGACTTCTTCGAGCATGGCTTTGCGCCCGAGGTCGGCGTGGGCCCCGGAATGCGGCGAGAGGATGACGTTGTCGAACGCTTCGAAGGGGTGTTTCGACGGATGCGCGTACCCTTCCGGGGAGGAAGGGTATTGGTACCACACATCGCCGGCATAACCGGCAAGGACACCCGAATGGATAGCTTCGTACAACGCGTCCTCATCAATGATCGGACCGCGCCCGACGTTCACGAGATATTTGCCCTGCATGCGCATCAACCGGCCGGCATCGAACGCTCCCCGGGTGCTCGCGGTCAACGGCGCGGCGATGAGGAGGATGTCGCTCGCATCGATGAGCGCGTCGAAATCCTGAAGGGGCCGGCAGCCGGGATAATCCTTTCCACGGTCGATGACGTGCACCGTCGGTGCGAACGGCTTGATCAGCTCATGGAAGGCACGGCCGATGCGTCCATAGCCGTAGATGCCCACGTGTTTGTTGCGAAGGGACGTCCAGGGTTCGAAACGTGTCCGCCACACACCATCGGCAAGGTCCGCATGCTTGTTGATGACGCCGCCGAGAGAGGCAAGCAGGAGCTGAATGGCTTTCTCGGCCACGTAGATGCTGTGGGCGGTGGTGTTGAAAAGCGCGATGTTCTGACGTCTCAAGGTCGGCAGATGAATCTTGTTATGGGCGGTGAACGGAATGATGACCGCGCGCAGACGGGGCGGCGCGGCATCGGGCGCTAGCGATCCGGTGATGAGTACATCCGCCTGTTGCGCATCCTCGACAAGCTTGATGGACTTGGGAAGATGCCGGTTCAGATACTCTTTGTGTGTCTTATAGGAAACGTATACTTTCATCGGCGACGATCCTTTCGGAATGTGAATTGTTTGCGTTCGCAACTGTGTATGAACCGCAACGGCTCTCCGCGGATCAACGCGTCAAGAGCGTCTTCGGTGAAAAAGGACAAATGGGTCGGGTCGCGGCGGTACCACCAGGAGAGAAACGTCTCGTCCTCTGTTGGACGCAGCGAGGTCATGATTGCAAGCAGCCCGCCTTCCTTGAGCAGACTGACGAGAAGCTTGAGGGTGCGTTTAGGATCAACGAGGTGTTCGAATACCTCGGTCGCGGTGATGAGATCATAACGACGGTTCAACGGCTCTTCCTCGCCACGGTAGTGCGGATCGTAATGGTCGGCGGTGAACCCTTCACGGCGCAAGAGTTCATAAAGCACCGGCCCCGGGCCGCTTCCGAAATCGAGGGCCGCGCGGCCGGGGTTGAACGGACGGACCGACTGCTCGAGGAAAGTCTCGAACATGGCGACATACCCCGGATTATCGAGTGTGTTCTGATGCTGATCGTAGATAGCCTTCGCCTTCGCTTGCGTAGGATGGAAAGCGGGTTGCTTATAGGTGAAACCGCAGCGGCGACACACATCGTAGACCACCCCGAGCGCCCCGTCCGCAAGGTCGTAGGTCGAACCGCCGCAGAGGCGGCACTCAGCGGAAGAAACGTTTCTTCTCATGAATGAACTGATCAATCAGCAGCAGCACGAACAAATACAATCCGGGACGTTCCTTGGTCTCGACCGTGATCTCGAAGGCATCTCCATCAGAGAAGACTTTCTTTTCGACTTGGCAGGCTGTATCCCCTTCGCAGACCAGTGCGAAGTCATGCTGGAACAGGCTGCCTACAATATGGTAGGTTTTGTCCTCAAGCTGAATGGAGAACGTCGGCCGGAATGGACCATACGTGCGGCCGACGGACCCCAGCCGACGCCCGTTTGCATCCTGGATGTCATAGCGTCGATGCAGACCCACGGTGAAGCGTCTTCGGGCACGATAAAGCAAGGTGCCATCGATGTGTCTCAGCTCCAGCCACCGCAGGCTGATGAAGACGCGACCGCGGACCTCATAGGTTTTGTTCTTCTCCTCGTCACGGACGATGAACGTTTGCTTTCCCGCGTAGTGCGAGGGGGCGATGTAGTATTTCATGGGCGTCACTCCGTTTCCTGTTAGTGGTATTATACTACGGTTCGCCCCAAGAATAAAGCATCGTCCCGCTTCCAGAGCCGAAAAAAATGTGATAGGGACGGTTTGCAATACCCCGGTCCTGTGCCGTATAATGAAGCTGTTGCACCTTGACGGAGCCCGCAGGCTACAACGCCTTTTGAACCGCCCTTGAAAGACTGAGACAAGAAAGGATTGCATACCATGCACCCCAGACGGCTCAAGACAGTCTCTTCTGCCAGCATCAAAGCGGGAAGCTATGTCCTTTACTGGATGCAACGCTCCCAGCGTGTCACGGACAACTTCGCTCTCGAACATGCCGCGACGGAGGCCAACCGTATCGGGCTCCCGCTGCGGGTGCTGTTCGTCCTCACCGGAGAGTTCAAGGATGCCAACGAACGTCACTACGCCTTTCTTCTTGAAGGCTTGAAATCTCTGAACGCCTCGCTAAGGGAGCTGGGGGCCGAGTTCGTCATCGAAGTCGGCGGATTCGCCGACGTGCTTCCGAGGCACCTGGGCGAGGCCGCCTGCCTGATCATGGACAAGCCCTACCTGAGGGAATTGAGAGCCTCCCGTCAGACAGTCGCTCAAGCCGCGCGACGCGAAGGTCTCCACGCCGTGGAAGTCGAAAGCGACCTCATCGTCCCCATCGAAGCCGTCAGCGACAAAGTTGAATACGCGGCCCGAACCTTGCGCCCGAAACTGCTGAAAGCTCTGGATAGCTATCTCGAGGAAGCAACAATCCCCCAGCTCAAGGTGAGACGCACGAACGAACCGACCATCATCGATGAATATATCGAGACGCAGATGGAACAGCTGGATGTCGACACCTCGGTGAAGAAGAGCATCTACTTCCACGGTGGCGAACGGGAAGGCTTGAAACGCCTCGAGACCTTCATTGACGAAGGTCTCCCGCGCTATCATGAAAGCAACGACCCCTCCAAGCATCTGACCAGCCGACTGAGCCCCTATCTGCATTTCGGACATCTCTCGCCTTTGACCATCCACCGCCGAGTTGAAGAGCGGGCCGCGCTTGACGGCGTTCCGCTCAAGGCCTCGGAGGCGTTTCTCGAACAGCTCTTCGTCCGCCGCGAGCTCGCCCACAACTTCGTATACTATCAAGCGGGCTACGACACGTTCGAGTCAATGACGGTCCACTGGGCCCACCAGACCCTTCGTGAACACGCTGACGATGCGCGCGAGCATCTTTACACCCTCGAGGAGCTCGAGGCCGCCGACACGCACGATCCCTACTTCAACGCGGCGATGCGGGAAATGGTCCACACGGGCTATATGCACAACTACATGCGGATGTATTGGGGAAAGATGATCATCCACTGGAGCCCTTCCCCGCAGGCGGCCTACGAGACCATCCTGCACTTGAACAACAAATACTTCCTCGACGGCAGGGACCCCAACAGCTACGCCGGGGTCGCCTGGTGCTTCGGACGGCACGACCAGCCCTTCAAGGAACGGCCGGTGATCGGCAAGCTGCGACCCCTGAGTGCGGCGGGTCTCCGGCGTAAGTTCGACATCGACCGCTACATCGCTTACAGCAAGAAACTATAAAGGCGCCCGGCCGGGCGCCTTTTTCTTCACAGATCATAGGTGGCGTGTATCTCCGCCGGGGTGCGCCTGAGCAGCTTCCAAAGCGGCAGCATCCCGAAGAGAAGATTCACCGCGTAGATGACAAGCAAGCCGAAGCCGACGCTTGCGGGCGTGATGTGGAAGGCGTCGAGAACCGGCTCCGCGACAGCGGCGATGCGGGATAGCGCATATGTGGTGATAAGAAAGCCCGCGGTTGAACTGAACGTCGTCAACAGCGCCACTTCAAGCGCGAACAGCCGGAGGACCTCCCCACGCCGCATACCGAGCGCCCGATAGACGCCGATTTCATAAATGCGCCCCATCATCGAGGAGCGGACGATGAAATAGAAGCTGAGCGCCGTCGCTAACAAGGCCACCACGGAGAAGACATACAGACCGCCCATACCGGTGGTGAGCTCTTCCTGCGCCCGGGCGCGCTGGACTTCGTAGAGATTTTCGTAGCGGACTTCCTCCCCGAGCGCCGCTTCCAACGCTTCCGGTTCGGAAGTGTAGACCATCCTGCCCCGCGCCGGCGCGTGGGTATGCTCATAATAATTGGCCCATCCCGTCTCGCTTTTGAGCAGGGGCGTCCCATCGGGGAGCGTCTCGCTCTCGAAGAGGCCGACGACCTCGTAGGCGACGCCGTTCACTTCGTGCAGATGCGGATCGAAGGCGTCCGTCTCTTCTCCAGCGAGGAGAATCTCTTCGCCCGGATTCTCGATGTCACGACCGGCGGTGATGGATACGGCATCGTGCGCATCGAGCAGTTCGTACGTCACGTAGTTCTCGGCGAGAGCCTGGGTGATCAGCGTCTCGTCCGCATAATACGTCCGGGCGTCCTCGCGGACGATGCCGCTCACCTGTGCCGTCAAGGTGCCCTCGGGAAGCGCAATGCGATGCGACATCCCCACGAGTTCGGAAGGTTCGTCGATGGCGGCGGCCCTGAAAGGCGAGAGTTCCACTATCTCATCGGCGAGCGTATCGCTGATGACGACGTCCCCTTTTCTTTGAGGGAGCGTGCCTTCAAGAAGATCGTCCGCATCGATCAGTCCGATCGGAGCGATATGGCCCCGGTGACTCGCGGTCGCGGGGAATTGATACACCACGGGGAGCTCGAGTTCAAGGGGGCGCCGCTCGACGTGGAAGTTGTAGCCGTCAATCGGTTTGTCTTCGTAGAACGCACGGAAATCCTCGTAGGTCTCCATCTCCCCGTCCTCCACATGGTAGGTCACACGCGGCTCGCGGAGAAAGTCGGCATCATCCAGCGTGAGCATGTTGAAAAGGAGGAAGGTGGAGACGGCGACGAAGGCGGCGCCGAGCGCAAAGCCGGCGAAAAGGACCTTGGTGAAACGGGAGGTGCGGCGGAACCGGTAAAAAGCGCGCTCGAGGTTGTATTTCCAGGAGAAGATCCGCGAGGGGCGTTTGGCCTCGAACGGGAAGCGTTCCTGATAGCGCGGGTCGACCTCGGCGGTTTCGGCACTTTCTTTTGAGCCTTCCTGCACACGGACCTCGCTATCCTCGCCGATCAGCTCGACGTTCGCATAGTCATCGGCGTCGACATCGACATAGAGGGTGTTGTTTCGCACAATCAGGCGAGCCCGCAGCGGACGATAGGTCTCATCCCCGTAGAGTTCGATCTCGGCATCGTCTTCGTGTAGCCTCGCACGACGGTTTAGATCCCCCAGATAGAGATTCCGGTCGTAATCATGCGCGAGCGTCTCCTTGCTTTTTCGCTCCACTTCAGCGAGCCGCCCGACCTCGATGGTGTAGAGATGATCGGCGAAGTGTCTCGCGAGATGCGCTTCGTGGGTGACGAGCAACACCAGTTTCTCCTTGGCGACGGCTTTGAGGATGCGCATGATCTCGAAAGTGTTCTTGCTGACGAGGTTGCCGGTGGGCTCATCCGCGATGAGCACATCCGGATCCTTTGAAAGCGCGCGGGCGATGGCCGCACGTTGCTGCTGGCCGCCGGAGAGCTGGTTGGCCCTGCGGTACTTGAAATGCCGCAGCCCGACCAGTTCAAGCATGTGGTCGACGCGGGCGTTGATGGCCTGCTCGGTTTCAAGCCCGACCATCTTCAACGTGAGGCGGATATTCTGATAGACGGTCTCCTCGGGCAGTAGATAGTAATGCTGGAAGACATAGCCGATGCGGGTGTTGCGAAGATCGTCGAAGTCCCGGTGGCGATAGCGGGTGTAGGTCGTCTCATCAAAGGTGATCGTCCCACCATCCGCACGATCCAGCCCGCCTGCGATGTTGAGCAGGGTCGTCTTTCCGCTTCCGGAGTCGCCGAGCACGATGACCAGCCCCTGCCGGGGCAGCTCTAAATCAATGTCTTTGAGAACCTCACGCTGGTTGCGCTTGCCGCGGTTGTAGACCTTCTGGATATTCTGCAGGCGAATCATGCGCGATCCCCCGCTTCCTTGAAGGCGCTCTTCACGGAAGTGGCGAAGATGCGTTGATTGAAGCGATGGGCGAGCAGGATGGAAAGCGCGAGCAAGGCTGTCACCATGATTAGATAGTTGCCAGGGTCGAAAAAGCGGATATAAGAGGGCAGCCATCCCATGTACAGGCTATCAAGCTGCATGAAGACAACCACCGCCAGCATCGCCAGCAGCATCGTCAGGGCAAACTCGACCACTGTCAGGCGGTTGAGGTCCTTCTTCGCGGCTCCTAGCGAACGGAGGATGACGAAATCCTTCGTTCTTGAACGCATGACGTTTCTTAGCGAAAGATAGGCGAGAAAATAGAACACCACGAGCAGCAGGATCGACAACCCTCCCTGGAACAGCTGCAGCACGACACCGAAGAGCTGATTCATCTCGTCTTCATAATCCCCCGGGAGGATGGTCGTGTAATCATCGGAGGATAGCGAACCGGCAAGATCGGCGGCGGCGTGCCGATCAGCCGCCACCAGCGTGATCTGATAAGGTTCGAGACCTTCATAGATATCGTAAAGGGTCCGCGGGTGGATGCGCAGTATGCCTTCCTCGTTGGTTTCGGCCAATGTCGCCTCGATGGAGAATGTCTCGTTGCTGAAACGCTCCGTCGTGTGGATGGTGAACGTCTCCCCCAGCAGGTCGTCCGGTTCGTCGACAGCCCCTTCCAGCTGTGAACGTGGGATGCTCATCGTTCCCACTTCGAGCGAATCGTCCACCATCAACGACCGTGGAGAAAGCTCCTGCGACGCATCCAGGAAGGACAGGTAATAGGTATGGTGATCGCTGAGAGCGTGATAACGGACGGCATCGTCATGAAAGAACATCTCATGAAAATAGACCCGGTCCGTGAACCGCCCCGCATCCGTATCCAGGACGCCGACGATTTCCTTCTCGGTCTTCTGGCCGTTGCTGCCGTAGGGCGTCTGCAGGTCGTAGTTGAGTTCGACGACTTCACCGACCTGCCTCTCGCCGGTGACGACAATCTCCTCTTGATGTTCTGGCAGACGGCCGCCGTCCAGATCGCCGGATTCCAGAGCACCAGCATGAAAGGGTGTGATCCGAGCCCCCCTTCGACCGTTGTCCGAAGCCAGATAGAAATGTCGATCAAGGATGCCGTCGAACGGGACGATCCCCTGGACTCTTGGGTCTTCTCCCAGCGTTTGAAGCTCGTCCTCGTCAAAGGGTTCGTCGTCCCCCCGGCTCACGACCACCCGCCGTTCGTCGGGGTTGTCGAAAAAAGGATGCGAAGTCCCGAGGGTGGTGGCGGTCTGTTCGACATACGCCCCGTAGGTGTAGGCGAAAATTCCGACCACGAACAGGGCCACAAGCAGTGTGAACAGGCTTTTGCGGGGCATCGCCTTGAGGTTCGTGAACGCGAGCCGGAGCAGGCCGCCGATCCTGAGGAACGGCCGGCCCTCACGCGCCACACGCAATCGGGAGGCTTCCGGTTCTACTTCAAACGCGCGGTCCTCGACAATCCGCCCATCAAAAAGACGGACATGCCGGGTGGCGAATTGTTCGGCCACTTCGTCGCTATGGGAGACGACAATCACGAGCCGGTCCCTCGAGAGGGACTTGAGCAGGTCGAGGATTTTTTCCCCGGCTTCCCGGTCGAGATTGCCGGTCGGTTCGTCCGCAAGGATGATCGGGGCATCCTTGGAAAGCGCCCGGGCGATGGCGACCCGTTGTTTCTCTCCGCCCGAGAGCGTCGAGGCCTTCTGGTTGAGAAGCTTTCCAAGACCGACGCGCTCGGCGATCTGCCGGGTGCGCTGCTTGCGGTCGGCTTTGTTCATATCGGTGAACAGCAGGGCCACTTCGATGTTTTCACGGACGGTGTAGGATTCGATGATGTTGTAGTCCTGGAAGATGAAGCCGATGTTCGTGCGGCGGTAGGTTTCGAAATCCGCTTGGGAAAAGTAGGAGGTCTCGCGTTCGTCGACGAGCATCTCCCCCGCTTCATAGCGATCCAGGCCACCGATGAGATTGAGCAACGTACTCTTGCCGCTGCCGCTCTCGCCGGTGACGACGACGAATTCTCCTTTCCTGAGCGTCAGGCTGATCTTCTCAAGGGCTCTGACGACCGTGTCGTTCTCATGATAATATTTCGAGACGTTTCGAAGTTCGATCAAGCTATCACCGCCTCAGAGGTTGCCGCTTAAGTATATTATACTAGTTTCCCGCCGGACCTTTGAAACAAGAGACAAGAAAAACGCACATGAGGATGGACTGTGCGTTCAGATATGCTTGATCAAGGCGGCTTCATTGTCGATGGATGTCTCTCGGAACCCCATGCGTTTCAGATATTTGCGGTGGGTGTGGCTACGGGGGAAGGCGACGAATGTCCGATAACCGGCTTGTTTGAACCGCTCCTGCTCACGTCGGTAGATATGTTCGCCCGTCTTGAAATCCTGAAATGGGGGGATGGCATAATCCAGCATGACTTCAAGCGTCTCGGCGTCGTATTCCCTGGCAATGAAGATGCCGGCGGGCTTCATGTTTCTAAGGACAAGATACCGGAAGTCGCTCGTCTGTAGAATATCCTTTTCAACAGCCATGAACCGCTCGATGTCCCTGCGGTGGAAAGAAAGCAGTGCGCTGACATACCCTCCGTCCTTCTCCACAGGCAGCACGGTGAAATATTCCCGCGAGATGAAGATCTGCCGAAGATAATGGATGTTGATGGCGGCGATGCCGAAGTTCATGATCATCACCGGCGGCGAAGCGATCAAAAATCCATAGATCGCGAACAGTGTCGACCCGAACAGGTTGATGAGCCTGAGCCGCTTGAGCGAACCCATGAACATCGAGACCAGGATGATGAAAGACGCAACATACCCGATCCATTCAACCAGTTCGACACCTAGGATGGTTGTATCCAATTCGTGCACCTCCTGTCGGTCTTCACCCTACGATAACACCGAGCGGTGAGACTTTCAACGGCTCCGCAAGAAAACATGGCGGGTCGGCGGCTGTTCGTGTTAGAATGAAAGACGAAGACAACCTGGAGGGGTTTTGATGGACATCCTCGCTCGTGTGTACACCTACAAAGAATACTGGCTCGCAACAGCCCTCACAGCCGTCGCGATCCCCCTCGGCCATGCTTTCACCCTGGGAGAATTCGATGCCAGCATCATCTGGCCCGCAGCGGGGGTCTCGCTGGGTTTCTTGATTGGGCGTTTCGAGAGACGGATGCTTCTTCACATCGGTGCCGGGTTGGTTCTTGGCTATGCGTTCAGTTTGTTTTTGATTCAAGGCGTCGAACTCCCGCGGCTGATCTTTCAGGTTCTGCTTTCTGCCTTGAGCGGGATGATTTCTGCACTCGTCGGCGCCTATCTGATAGCCAGAAATCCTGAAAGCGCCAGGCTGGAAATCTGCTGGCTGTCGCTGAAGGCTGTTCTGTCGGGGTTTCTCGCCTTCACCCTTCTCAACTCAGTGCTTGGCAACACCGGACTATTGCTGCTGGGGGCGGTTGAAACCGAGGCCTTCATCGAGAGTCTTTTTGTCTGGGCGGCCGGGGATTTCTTCTCGCTTTTGGTCTTTGCCATGCCCATCGCCCTCGCGATCTGGATGGACCCGCTTCCGGACCGTTATGGCACGACACGCGAGTTGCTTTTGTATGTGGGTTTCGGTTTCCTGACGATGTTGTTCTTCAATCAGAACATCCCGTTTTTGACCTATGATGCACACAATTTCCTCTATCTCCCGGTCGTCATCTTTGTTGCGAGACGGTTCAGCTACCGCGCCTTCATCGTCAATACGACCATCTTTCTCACGGCGATGGCGCTCTTTCCGCCGTTCACCCTCGAAATCGGGTATTTCCGCTACACGTTCGGCGTCAATCTCTTCCTCATCCTGATTGTCACCACCTTCTTCGCCGTGCGCTTCATCAGTCATGCCATCGAACAAAGACAACGCGGACTCTATGAAAAAAAACACCGTCGCGAACAGTTGGTCGAGGCAGTCGAGCGGCTCTTCTCCCTCTCCATGCAGATGGAGGTCTCTGATGAAGAGCAGCGCGAGGATCAAGCACGCAATCTGTTTCACATCATCTATCGTTTCTTCAGCCGCATCGACTACGGTGCCTGCTTGATCCGCACGGAAGATGAAGTCCGATTCATCGATGCGGTGGGATACGATATCGAGCATCTGAATTCAATCCGGTTCAACATCGAAAGTTGGATTCTCAATCTAGACGAGCCCGTCCATATCGAGAACGCGGAAGAACGCCTGCAAGAAAGTCTGAAAGAAGAATACAGCACCTACGACGAAAGAAACCCGAGAATCAAGGAAAGCATCCTGATGAGCGTCAAGCTCACAGAGGAAATCAGCTGCGAGATGAGCTTCGACATCGCTCAGAACAGCACGGCACGTATTGATGCCTTCATGCTCGATTATTTCCAGTCGATGCAGCTGTTCCTCAACAGTTTCTATGAGACGGAGACTGCCGCTTTAGAACACGACCGGATGCGGTCAAGCCTCGTGCAGAGCGCGTTGCGGACCATCGACCTCTATGATGACTACACACGCCGCCACAGCGAGGATGTCGCCGCTTTGGCCGAACCGCTCGCCAGGGCCGCCGGTTATACTCCGGAGCGTGCAAGGGAGCTTTATTGGGCGGGCATCGTCCACGACATCGGCAAGCTGGGCGTCGACCCGGACATCGTCAAAAAGGCGGGCGAATTCACCCTGGCGGAATACGAAGCCATGCAGGCACATCCCAAGCTCGGTGCGGACCTGCTCGGAGACGCCACGATTCTGAGCCGCATCGCCCAGAGTGTGCTACACCACCACGAACGGCCGGACGGGGAAGGCTATCCCGAAGGGCTGAAGGGCGAAGAGATACCAAAAGAAGCGGCCGTTCTTTCTGTCGCAGAAGCCGTCGCGACCATGGCCCGGGAACAATCCTACGCGCGTAAACTCTCAAAAGAGGAAATTCTACACGAACTTGAAACCTACAGCGGCACCCAGTTCGACGCCGATATCGCAGCCCACGCCATCACCCTTATCAAGCAAGGACTGCTCGATCAGTTCTACCGGTGAAAGACAAATCCTTCCGCAATAAAAAACACCTTTCCCTGCGTTTCCCGCGCGAAAGGTGGTTTTTTTTCATGCAAAAGCGGCGGCGATCGTCGTAATCTGCGAGAACATCAGCAGAAAGAACGCATAGATGAACGCGGCGTTGAACAGTCCCCCGAAGAGAAGATTGAGGTTGACGAACATTCGTTGCTCTTCATTCTTCAGTCCTCGGTGCTCAAGGAAATGCTGGATCGAGCGGATAAAGAAATGAATCAGCAAGGCGGCGTTGAACAAGGCAAACGGCAGACCCACCGCCGCGTTGAAAGGGTTCAGCTCAAGCACGAAGACGACAAGCAGCAAATGATTCATCGAGATAAGCAGCACAATGAGCTCGCTTTTGAAAAAGCGCATCGGTTCCTTCATGTGGCGTCCTCCTCTTCGCGGACGTCCATCCGGGCTTTGAAGAGCCATTCAGACACCGGCGCTGTGAGTAGAAAGCCAAAGCTGAAACGCCACCCGGCAAGCACGTCAAATCCCAGATACAGCAAGCCGCTGATGCAAGCGGCAAGGCCGATGAACAGCCGCAATGGCGCCTGTCGCGAACGGACCCAGCCGGCCAAAAGCGGGAAAATCCAGATGCCGGAAGGCATAGCAGCGGGAAGCAACGCCAAAGAGAGCGTCACGGCACTCACGGTGAACAGCATGCCGCCATAGAGGGCGAAGCGCGGGTTTGAAAGGCTGTGACGGGAGCGGAACCAGGCAACTCCCAGGGGACTAAGCAGCACCAGCCATCCGGGATGCCAGAGCATCCGTGTGAAACCAAGCAGCAGGAACCCGACCAGCGAGGCATAGAACACCGCCCCGGCGACCCTCGCGCCAAAGGGTCGCCCATCGCCCGAAAAAGCGGCCCGGATGAATGGAACCAGCCCGAAAACCAACCAGCCCGGATGCCAGAGGGATTGTGCGCCGAGTCCGAGAAATCCCAGCAGGGAAACCGCGAAAGCGGCCCGGATTGCAGTTGCGGAGGTGCGAGCGTCCTTCCGGGGGTGAGATTGCTTGATGCTTGCGAGCAGGCGGTTCGGGGGCTCGACAGCTCCGCGGTCGAAAGCGGCTTCCGCCTGTTTGAGATAAGCCTCCCGCTGCGACTCGCGCATTTCGTAGCGCGCTAGCCAGCCAGAAAGCTTTCTCAGGTACCTAGTCTTCAGCTTTCCATGTTCCAGACCACGAGGGTTGCGTGTATCGTGTTCCATGCGCTCTTCAGTGCTCGATATAGCCGAGCCCGATGGCTTTCGGACCGGCATGCGCACCGACGGCCGGCGTGAGGGGCATGCTGAAGACGGATTCGATGGAGGGGTCGGCTGCTTTCAGCTTACTTTCAATGCGTTCACGGACTTCAGGGTTGTGTGCATGGCAGATAAAGGGGCTGACGGATTTGCCAGCTGTTTCTTCAAGGTAACGCTCCACAACCTTGTCGACGGCGCGACGGAAGGTCCGGATCTTCTCGACATTCTCGACGACGCCCGCTTTCGAGATGTGCAGCAACGGTTTGATCTTCAGCATGCTGCCGAAGAATCCCTGCGCATTGCTGAGACGGCCGTTCTTGACAAGATAGGCGAGCGTGTCGACGGCAAAGTAGATGTGGTTGCCTGCCCGGATGCGTTCAAGCTCGGCGAGAATCGTCTCGAGCGATTCCCCCTGTGAGGCCATGTCTGCCGCGTGGAGCGCCATCTTGGCCTGGGGGTAGGCGACGGATCTTGAATCGAAGACATGCACCTCGAGATCCTCGACTTGCTCGGCGGCGACTTTCGCGGCATCATGGATGCCGCTCATCTGCGAGGAGATAGTCACGAAAATCAGCTGTTGAAAGCCTTTCTCACGCATGGTCTCGTACGTCTCGACCATCTTGGCGAGCGGAGGCTGGGAGGTTCTCGGGAAAAGGTCCGGATCGGATTCGAGAGCCTTATAGAAATCTTCAGCCCGGAGTTCGACGTGGTCGAGGTATTCCTCCTCGCCGAGGTGTATGATGGAACGCAGAATCGGAATATCATAATCATGGTCGAAATAATCCAGGCAAGCGTTGGTGTCGGTGACGATGCCGATGTTTGGCATGGCTGTCTCTCCTTCCTTTATATTGCGTAGTTTCGTGCAAGTAGGAAAAGCAGATCGCTGAGCCGGTTCAGATAAGTCCGGGGATAGGACAGGTCTTCGCGGCCCTTCTCATTGATGAAGCGCACGAGTGTCCGCTCGGCACGGCGGGCGATGGTCCGGGCGTAATCGAAATAGGCGTTCGCCAGCGTCGTTTCACTGCCCGGCAGGTAGAAGCGGTTCTCGATCGTCCGGTTGACAAGCAGTTTCTCCTCTTGTTCTTCAATGAATTGGATATCTTGCTCGTTAATCTGACGCAGCCCGTCGTATTGCGTCTTCTGCGAAGGCGAGGTCGCAATGAGGGAGTTGATCGCCTGCAGGGTATCCTGCACCGTCTTGATGTGCTCATAGCGGGTATAGTGGAATGAAAGACCCAGGAAGGCGCTCAGTTCATCGATAGTTCCCAATGTTTCAAAAAGTGCGTCATCCTTGGGCAGGGATTCATTTGAATAATTTCTTGAGACGCCCTGGTCTCCCTTGGTCGTCGAGATATGACGAAGGTTCTTGATCGGCATCGAATCCACACTCCTTTCCTGTTCATTATAGCACGAGAGGAACAGTGAAGGTAGGTGAAACCCGGCTCCTTTTTGTATTCGTTTCTTTTCCTGCTTCCCGCGTGTTAGAATAAAGTTACAGACAAGGGGGGATTCCGCATGAACAAAATCCGTAGAGAACAACTGGAAAAAGTCCTCCCGTCGACCTGGTTCGACAATAAACGTCAGCGGGAGCTGTTGATGCTGGATATACAGCCTTTTGCGGAATATCTGGAGGTTTCGAGGCGTTACCAGTCAAACAGACTCTTCCGTGCCTATTTGAGCTGGCTGGCAAGCCGATTCGACGTCTTCAATCTGACACGCAAACAGTTCTGGACACTCGTAAAGGAACTCTTTCGAATCGTTCATGGGGCGAATTTGCCGAAGGAAAAGTTCCCGATTGATACGCCCCCGCACAATGCCATCCAGGACTCCCCGCTTGCGAGCGAGGCCAGGGAATTCCTCGACGCCCTGCTGGAAGGTTCGGCTGAAAAGGCGCTGTCGATGAGTCTCGAATGGAAACACACACACAATCTTGATCAGGTCTATCTGCACGTTTTCCAGCCGATACTCTACGAGACCGGCTATCTCTGGCAGACTGGACGCATCTCCATCGCCACCGAACACTACATCACCGCCTCTACGCAATACGCGATGTCGCAATATTACCCCGACTTGTTCGCCACCCCGAAACACGGAGGACTCGTCCTGGCCGCGGCCCCCGGAGAGGCACCGCATGAGATCGGCATCCGCATGGTCGCCGATGTGCTGGAGTACAAAGGCTACCGGACGCACTACCTGGGCGGCAACCTCCCTGAATCGGAGATTGTCGATGCTGTTATTGCTCATTCGCCGGACCTCATCGCGCTCGGCATCACGCTGCCGATCGAACTCACCGCTTTAGAGGATGTCATTCAACGCATCAAGGGCGACGAGCGGACCCGGGACATCCCGATCCTGGTCGGCGGACAGCCCTTCAACCAGGACCCGTCTCTGAAGGAAAAACTCGATGCGGACGCATACGGAGAAAACCTCTCCGACGCCGTGCAGAAGGCAGGTGAACTGATTGATGACTAGTGACGCGAAGGACGGTTTCTTCCTTGTCGTCAAGGAGAATACCATCGACCGCATCGTGGAAAACAGCACCGGTGTTCCATTCGAAAGCGGTGCGCTGCTCGGCGATTATATCGCGGAGGATGCCAGGGAAAGATTCATTCACGGCATGGAGACCGCCCGGAAGCATGGGGCCTGCTATGGGATGGACCTGCCCTTCTCAGGCGGAGAGGAACGAATCAACACCCGCATCAGCCTTGTACATGATGAGGGTCGCTTCTTCGTGCTCGGCGAGAAAGAGCCCTCTGAGGTCACGGCCGTCGAGCAGATGCTGAAACTGAACAATCGTCAGATCAATGAAACACGCAAGCGGTCTTCGCCATCGCCGGATGAGAAGGCTTTCGAAGAGATGGGAAAACTGAACAGCGAACTCATCAGCATCCGCCGGCGCCTCGAGCAGAAAAATGAAGCGCTACGCCTCGCGCACCGCACCGACTTCCTCACCGGGCTTCCCAACCGGAGGGCCTTCTTTCAGGATTATGAAGATCTGACCCCGGAGGAGGCTGGAACGCTGCTGATGCTGGATTTCAATCACTTCAAGGAAGTCAACGACCACTTCGGCCATGACCGCGGGGACGAAACGTTGAAACGTTTCGCCAAGACCCTCAAGAGCGAAATTGACAAGCATGAAGAAGTATACCGGATCGGCGGGGACGAATTCCTCGTCGTCCTCCATACAACCCCGCCCGCAACGCTCAAGCGCGCCATCGACGACATCGAGACAGAACTAAAGAACCTTCACGACCGCCTGAGCATTGCGATCGGCGAAGTGGACATCGAAGCCGGCAGAACCCTCGATGGAAAACATCTGCGGCGGTTGCTCTCAACCGCGGATAGACGCATGTATGCACACAAAAAAACGCGTCGCCAGGAAGCGCCCGATGCCGGGCGTTTTGGAACGCGTTGAATCGGACGCACATTGTGCGTCCTTTTTTTTATCGCTTGAAGCGGCTAAGCCGCACCACCGAAAGTACCAGGAAACCTGCCAGCCAGAAAGCACCGAAAGCATAAAGGCTCCAAGCAGGAAGCAGCGTGCCGCCGATCTCAAGGTCGACACCGAAGAAGAGCCGATACCCATCGGCCGAAGCACCACCATAGAGAGTCCCAAGGGCGTCCGCCATGTAGACCTGACGGAACAGGCTTGAAAGCTGCAGCGTCGGCAACAACGAAAGCACCGAGCCGACTCTTGAGGAGAAATTGCCCACCGGCACGTAGATGCCGGCCAGAAAGCCGATCAGGGTCCCGACCAGCGTGTTGAGCGTGCCGGTCGCATTCATGGAACGAAGGAAGGACATTACGACGTAGGCCAAAGCGGAGAAGATTGCGCTTGAGAAGAGCACGAGCGCGAGGATGTGAAACACAGTCAGAACCGGAAGGGTGTAGGAGGAGACGAGGAAGATCACAATCATCCCCACCAGCAGATTCACGATCCCCAGTCCCGTCGAGATTATGACGGCGGCCAGCAGATAACTGATGACAATGCGGGTCCTGGGCGCCGGTGTGACGAAGAAATCGTCGAGCACCCCGGTCTCGACATCCCGCACCATGAACGTCAGAAAACCGAAAGGAATCGTCACCGTCGAGACGAAGAGCACACCGGAGAACAACCAGGCATTCACGAGGTAATCGGCCTCCGCAGTCCCCCGGAAGGCTTCCGGCACGCTCGCGTCATGCAAGCTGCCAAGGAAGAACGCAAACAGAAACAGAATGATGACAACGCTCAGAAACGAGAAGAACACCGCCCATCGATCGCGAAGGAAGATGAGCATGTGCCGCTTAAGCAACGGACGCATCATGATCGCTCAACGTCCTTCCCGTCAGATTCAAGAAGACATCGTCCATCGTCCCCTTGACGATCTCGAAGGTTTCGATGTCCGCTTCAAAGCGTTGAATGAGTTCAATGGCTTGAAACGGCGAGACCACCGGTATGTGAAGGCGCGCGCCGAGGGGATGGCAGTCGATGCCCTCACGCTCGAGACGACTCGAAAGAGCCGGCGAGGCCGGCGTGATGAGCAGTTTATCATGCGCGTAGCGCTCCCTGAGTCTCTGCGCGGAATCTTCAGCAACAATCCGCCCCTCATGAAGCACGACAACCTGGTCGCAGTCGTTGACTTCCTCCATGTAGTGAGTCGTCAGAACGATCGTCATGCGGTGGCGGCGCTTGAGCTTCAACACCAACCTCCAGATGCGCTCCCGGCTTCGAGGGTCCAGCCCGGTCGTCGGCTCATCAAGCAACAGCACTTCCGGCCGGTTCAAAAGCGCCCTAGCGAGGTCCGCCCGGCGGCGCTGCCCGCCGGAGAGGGTCCCCACACGCCGATCAAGAAACTCCCGGATGTCGATCTCGTCGGCAACTTCATCGATCCGGCGGCGGATCCTTGAACGGTCCTTTGAATAAAAAGCGCCCCGCACTTCAAGGTTCTCCCGCACCGTCAACGTCGCATCCAAAGCGGAGGTCTGAAAGACCACCCCGATGGCTTCACGGATGGCACCGTCCGCTTCATCGAGACGATGGGTAGCAACCTGCACCGTGCCGGCCGTCTTCGATTTCAATGTCGAGAGGATTTCGATGGTCGTCGACTTGCCCGCCCCATTCGGCCCGAGCAGGGCGAAGAAGGCTTCCGGCCGTACCGAGAAGCTGATGCCGTGCAGGGCCCGGGTGCGCTCGTAATCCTTATACAAATTCTTGATGTCAATCATGAAGTCAGCCTCCCTTTTTTAGATGATGGGCGAGAAGATGCTCATGATGCCTTCGAACAATCGCGTAGGCAGCGGTCTTTTGAACCAGGCATCGGCATCGATGCGAGCCGAGTCCTGTTTGTCCTCTTCAAAATCCTCGAGCAGTTCGCCGACCGATGCGCCCGAAATCAAGGCCGTGACTTCGAAATCGATGACGGCACTCCGGTTGTCGAGGTTGTAGGAACCGACCGAGGCGATCTTGTCGTCGACGATCAGCACTTTGGCATGTGCGAAGCCCCGCACGTATTGATAAATCTTCACACCATCCTTGAGCAGAGGTCCGACAAAGGCTTTCGTGACTTTGTAGACGAGGTACTTATCAGGCTCGCCGGGGATGATGATCTCGACGTCGACACCGCTTTGGGCCGCGACCTTGATGGCGGTCAGCGTTTCCTGGTCCAGCGCCATGTAGGGGGTCATGATCTTGATGCTTCGCTTGGCGTTCAGGATGAGCTTGAGATAGAGATTGCGGATGGCCGCCACATCGGAATCGGGTCCGGATTGCAGAATCTGTACGAGCCCGCGGCCCTCGACCGAGTAGTCGGGATAATAAGCGTCATCGTCGATGAAGCGCCCGGTGTTGTAGTAATAGTCCTTGAAGAACAAGGCGGTCAGGGAGCGGACCGCCGCACCTTCGATTCGCAGCTGCGTGTCACGGAAATAGGGTCCGGACATCGTGGTGTTGTCGTATTCATTGGCGATGTTCATCCCGCCCGTGTAGCCGATCTTGCCGTCGACGACGACAATCTTGCGGTGATTCCGGAAGTTGATGCGGGTGTTGAATAGCGGGAAATAGATCCGGTCGTTGATGATAATCTCGACATTCGAACGCCGGATTCTACGAAGATAGGCCGGACTGATCATCGCACTGCCGAGTGCGTCGATGATAATCTTGACTTCAATGCCTTCTGCCGCCCGCTGCATAAGCAGATCGACAATTTCCCGGCCACGTCCGTCGCTTCGGAGGATAAAGAATTCAAAGAGAATGAAATGTTCGGCTTCCTGGATGGATTGGACCAGGTCGGGATAGAATTCCTCGCCGTTATGGAGGACCTCAATGTGGCTCTGGTCGATGAAGGGCTGGTGGTGTGAAAGGCGGTGCGCCGTGTGCGCGGCCTCCTGGATGTCCTCGTCATATTCCAACAAGGGGAACTCCACTTCGTAGGGTCGGACTTCATGTGTGATGTAGCGGTCCCCGTGCATGTAGGGCCGGCGGCGGTAGCGGAGGCTTTTTTTGAAGTTCCGCCCGAAAGTCAGGAACAAGGTGGTGCCGACGACCGGCTCGAAAGCCAGCAGCAGCAACCACGGCAGTTTCTGATGCGGGTTCTCGCTGCGGATGGTGATGGACAGCCAGATGATCGCGAACAACGCTAAAAAAGCTCCCCGGACAAGATAACCCGAGAAATTCGAAAGGTCGAAGGTCTCCCAGATGATGTTGAAGACGAACTCCAACCCGAAGCGCAGTCCGGCCGCAACAGCCAGGACGAAGAAAATCATCATGAGTTTGCGTAGGTTCTTTTCCATGCAACCGTCCTTTTGCTAAGGTAACCGTGTTCGTGTCTATAGAATCGGCATCAAGAGCTTCCCTGGCTGGTTTCCAGGCTGCGTTCACCCAGAAGCAGCGGCACGAGTGAGGCGGCTTCCCGGGAACGCATCCGCGAAGCGGGCTGCTTGGCGATATGCTGATGCAGCTTTTCCATGGTCCGATTGATTTCACCCGCGAAGGCTTCCTCTTCTTTTCGTTTTTCCTCGACAAACCGCGCATGCGCTTTTTCTAAGCGGTCGGATTCCGCTTCGTATTCACGTTCGAGACGCGATTTCTCCTCGAAATAGCGGGTGATCTCCTGCTCAGTGCGCTCCTTGATTTCCTCAAGGGCGGTGTCGTGTTTTTCTCCGAGATGTTCCATGTAGCGCCTGAGCCTTCGGCTTTCTTCTTCGTGGGCTTCCTTGAGCTGGGACTGACGCTTCTGGTGTTCGCTCTCAAGGTCCTCAAGCGCTTGCTGGTATTGCGCTTCCATCTCCCGGGTGCGTTTGTCGACGTCGGAGCTATAGGCCTGCCACTCGGTCTCAAGCGCATCAAGCTGGGTCTGATGCCGATTGTCGAGTCTTGATTTGCGGTTCTTCATGCGGTGGATGCGGGCGTTCAAATACGTCTTCGCCTGCTGGAGAGTCTCCTCGCGACGGTCTTTTTGAAAGCTGTTGAAAAGAGACGCGCGGCGCTTGATTTCTTCGAAACCCCGCTGCAGACGCTGCTTCTCCTCTTCAGCCTGGCGTCTGGCATCGGCGATCAAGTTGTCAAGTTCATCGAGTGCGTGGTTGAGCAGAGTCTTGGCCTCTTCGAGCGACTGCCGACGCTTCTCGTCGATGCTCTTTAGCATGTCCTCGTGCAGGCGGATACGCTCGCGGAGCTCGCGCTTCCTCTCTTCATAGGCGCGCTGTCGCGAGGCTTCGCGTTCCTCGTTCTCCTTGCGGATGCGGGCGATCCTGCGGCGGTCGCGACGGGGATGCAGCGATTCGAGTCGGGCCATATCCTGCCTGGCCGTGGTCTCGTGCTGTTCTTTCAGCCGCTCGAGGGAAGCGTCGCTGGCGGTCTGGACTTCCTCGTAAGCCCGCAAATGCAGGTTTCTCTCGCGGGCGCTGATGGTTTCGATGCGCGCGACGATGTTTTCGTGCTGCCGCCGCGCATCTTCCTGCATCGCTTCGAAGCGTTCGATGCGCAGCTGGGTCCGCTGATCGCTTTCGGCATCGAAATCGGGACGATGCGCATTCGCATATTCATTTTTCAAGGCGTTGTGGTTTTTTGCGTATTTGAGGAAATGATCGAGGATGGTTTGTTCGTTTTCGTAGTCCTGATTGTATATGCGCAGTGCTTTTTGTATCTCGAGATGTTCGAGGTCGTAGGATCGCTTGTGCTGAAGCCGGCGCCGGGCGATGTCGTTCTCCTTCAGACGCAGATCCCGGGTGATGGTCGCCTCCGTTTCATCGCGTGAACGTTTGGCCCGGGCGACCTCGAGGGTCCGTTGGTGATCGGTTTCATCAAGCTTGTGCTGGAGCCAGGCTTCGTTGATCTCCAGGTCGCCTTCGGGTTTTGAGCGCTTGGTGAGGTAATCGTTCTCTTCACGGGCCTCTTCAAGCGCGCGGTTGATGTTGAGGGTCTGCACATCGTTTTCAAGCTCCAACACCCGTCGGTCCTTGCGATGACGGGAATCGGCAAGGTTGAACGCCGTGTTCGTCTCATCAAGCTGGATGAAATTTTCGGTTTCCAGATGGTGCTTGCGTTTCAGCAGTTCCGAAAGCGACTGCAGGAAAGCCGCCTTGAGTTCAAGCAGCTGGTCGTCGATCTGCTTCACCGCCTCATCGCGTTGGTGCTTCTTTTCTTCTAGCTCCTGATTCTGACGCTCGGAACAACTTCGTTTCTTATCCCGGTGGTCGCGTCTGATCTCCTTCAGTTTCTTTTCCACGCGGTCGATGGTCTGCTGATCGCCGAGTTTCTCCGCTTCTTTTTTGTAGCTACGTTGCTTGTTCGTCGCTTCTTCGAGTTCGCTTTCGAGCCGTTCACGCTCAGCCTTGTGTTCGGATTTCAACTTGCGTATGCCTTCATCGTGCGGAGCGAGGGTTCTACGGCGGGTCTTTTCAAGATCCGCCACCTGCGTTTTGTAATCCGATTCGAGCTGGCTGCGTTCTTGCTTGATTGCTTCAAGCTTGCTCTCGATGTCCTTTTCAAGCTTCGCGTGTGCGACATCGTATTCGACGCGCGCAAGCTGCAAGCGATTATCATTGACTGCATGCTTGATATTGTTTTCACGCATGAGCTCGGTGATGTTGGCGTTGTGGCGCTCGATCGCTTCATCCACCATTGATTCAGCGTCCGTTTGTTTTCGTAGTGTGTCTTCCTCCGCGGCTTTGATTGCACGCTCATACACGACCTGGGTCTTTTCGTCCTTCAAGGTGCAGTGTGAGCGTTTCTGCTCGAAGACCTCCTCGATTTCCGCAAGCCGCTCTGCATGACGGCGGTTGATTGTCTCATCCGCTTTTTCGAGGCCTTTACGTTTTTTGTCGAAGGTCTCGTCGATGGCCTTCGCTTGCTTTGCATGCTCTTTTTCAATCTGCTCGAGATTCTGTCGGTACGTGTCGATGTTCGCATCGAGTGAGCGGTCGATCCGCCCATCGTTCGCCCGATGCAGATCCTCGAACTTATCAAGGGTTTCTCCCGTGTTCGTCCATTGCTTGAAGAGCGGCTGGTACAAGGCATCCAACCAGCTTTGGAAACCCTTCACGCGATCCTTTTCATCTCTCGACATGGATACACCCCTTCCGTTAATATCTATTTTACCACTTTTGCAGCCGCTCAACCACCCGATTCCGTCTGTCGGGTGGCTGTGTCGAGACGGCGGACCGCACCACCGACGTGAACCGCATCCCTGCCGACGGTTGCATGCAGCCGCGAAGGTTTTTTCAGCGCATGTCCTTGTGTAAAAAGATAGCGGCTCCCGTACCCTTGTTCATGTAAAAGTTGTGCAAGGGAGGCAGCCGCTGTCCCCGTCGCGCTCTCTTCCACGATTCCGATTGCAGACAGGAAGTTTCTCAGCTGTACCTGCTGATAACCCCTGTCATCGACTTCCCCTAGGGCATAGACGGCGGCGCCGGCTAGTCCATCTTGAATAAGTTGTGCTGTCAGCGCCTGTGTAGAAGGCGCTAGTGCATCCAGTCTAAAGCTTTCGTCGATCCGCAGATACACTTCCTTCACACCGCTGTCGACGACGGCGGAATGCGTGAAGGGAACAGGAAAAAGCGTTGCATAAGGTTCCGCCTCAGACGGGTCTATAAGCCGGACGGCAGGCGTCGGCAGGCGTAGCTCGGGTTGGGCTGCAGCGACACCTTCAATGAGACCCGCCTTCGTCTTCAAAGTACAGCGGCCACACTCGAGGCCGCTAGCAAACAACAACCAAAGCAGGGCCAATGTCGCATGCCCGCAGACATCGACTTCCTGTTTCGGAGTAAAATAGCGGACCCGGTAATCGGCGTCTTCAGCCTCAAGCAAAAAAGCTGTCTCCGAATACCCGGTGGCCGCGGCGACTTCCTGCATTCTATCAGTCGTCAAATCCTCCGCTTCAAGGACGACGCCGGCTTCGTTACCGCCTTGATTCCCATCGGCAAAAGCAGCCAGTCGGTGCACGTGCATGCAGATCACTCCTGTATGTTCAGTATAGCGCAACACACTCTGCTTTGAAAGCCCTCAACCGCGATTGTAGGCTGACGGGTATTTCCGGCTATGGTATAATGACAAAGGTAGGTGAGAATATGAAGCATCGTAAGCAGAGCCGACAGGGTCTTTTTGTGTTCTTGATCATCTTTGCGGCGGCTGTCCTTCAGAGTTTGTGCTCCCTGGAGACATTTCCGACAACCGTCTGTGCCTTCGGCGCCGGTGCGGCAGCGGGTTTCGTTCTCGCGCATGGCAAGCGGCTCATCATCCCCGCGATCATCGGGTATTTATCGGCTGTCGCCTTCATCGGTGCCGTTCTGGCTTTCGAAGCGGCCGCGCTTGGCCTGTGGCTTTTGCTTTCGAAAGCGGCCATTCTATTCGTCACGTTGCAGATCGGAGCTTCCCTCGCGAACCGGCTAAAGCTTGCAAAGTCGTTTGCGACCTCTCCGCTTGAGGGAACGCTCTCCGCACTGCTCGTGGCGTTTTCACTAGCCGTCGTCTTTGGCGGTCTGAGACTGGGTGTGCACCTTCTCTTCATCGAGGGAGCGACCCTCAGCATCCCGTTCTTCTCGGCGAATCTTCTGGGAGCCTTCACCGGATTCGCCACTCTGGCCCCGCTGATCTTTCTCAGCGAACACCGGGATGGACCATTAAAGCTTCACTCCCTGAGACGCGGCCTCGGCCTCTCGCTCTTTTTGGTGCTGTTTGTCGCCGTCTTTGCAGGGCTTGCAAGCGAAATCCTCATCCCCCTCCTGCCCAATCTATATCTGTTCATCGCGTTCTTCCTGCTCGCCGCCTACCATTTCACCTATCGGATTATAGCCGCTTTGACCATCCCGTTCATGAGCGCCGTCGTCTTCTTCATACTGGATGGCGATCCGCATACTTACGCATTCGCCCATCAGGTGTTTACGCTGACCGCTTTCTTTTTGGTCCTTGTCACGACCACGCTGGCCTTGAAATTTTTCCGGGACCACAACGAGAGAACCGCCGAAGCCGTCATGGAGACCACTCAGGACCTCGATCGGATGCTTCGCTACATCCGGGGGTTCCTCTCGCTCTCGAGAGAAATCCTCGCCGACAAGCAGTCCTACCGGGCCTTCGCCACGCGGACTTATGAAATCGTCACCTTGCTTTTCCCCAATGCGGATGCCGCCTTCGGCTACCATGAACGCGAAGGGGAGATCTCGATGGCGTTCGCCGATCACTACACGACGAAACATGTCCCCTATCTATACGAACTGCATGCGCCGGAGGATATGGAACGAGAGGAGGTCCTCTTCCACTCGGATATCCACACCCTTCTACACAAACTCTACGGACCTCAACTTTCGCTCACAGAAACACAGACCTTCGCCCGGTGCTATCTGATCTTCTCCTTCACGCCGAAGCATCGTTTCATCATCGGCCTGGATTACTTCGACCCCGAAAAGGTGACCGCCGCGCGGGGCAAACGCATGAAATCCTTCACCAATCTCTTGAACAAACTGTTCTGGAAGAACCATCTGACAACCCAGACGATGCGCATGAAGGAAGACATCATCCTGACACTCGCGAAATCCCTCGAACTCTACGACACCTACACAAAACGCCACGCCGAGGATGTTGCGCGGCTGGCCACGAAGATTGCCGAACATCTGGAGGTATCGAAAGAGCAGCTCGACAACCTTTACTGGGCCGGCCTTCTGCACGATATCGGCAAACTGGGTATTCCGAGTTACATCCTGAACAAGAGCGGCAGTCTGGACGAGGAAGAATACGAAACAATCAAACGGCACGTCACCCTGGGGGCGGACACTCTCGAGGGGGCCGAGGACCTCTCGCACATATCCGCATTCGTCCGCGACCATCATGAGTGGTGGGACGGAAGCGGCTACCCCGATGGCAAGCAAGGGGAGCAGATCAGTCTCGGCGGCCGCATCCTCGCCGTCGCGGACGCCATTGTCACGATGAAGGATTATCGCCCCTACCAGGAGAGTCTCTCGATTGAACGCATCGTGAGCGAACTGCGAGCACACCGGGGTAAGCAGTTCGCACCGGACGCCGTTGACGCCGCGCTGGCGCTGATCGATCAAGGCGTGCTCAACACCCTGGCATAAAGAAGTCGGACTTGATGTCCGACTTTTTTATGGAAGCATGCTTATGTGTGGTCGTTCTCCCGGGATTCATCTTCGAATGGCACATCCTGCTCCCCCGGCAAGGTATCGGCATCGCTTCGACCCTCTTTAGCCGCATCTTGCGCATCCGCCTTCTCGATGCGGCGGATGTAGGGGAACAAGGTCCGGTGCAGCACTTTTGCGGAGAAAATGAAGTACGCCACCAGCACGAACAGCCAGATCCAGGGGAGGATGACGCTGATGACAACCGTCGCCAAAAGCAGCAACAACGCCTGGAAGGTCGTGAGCGCATGGTAGTTGGAGACCAGGGTGGCGGTCTTGAGGAAGTGGCCGTAGCTTTCAAATTTGAACACGGCGAGCATCGGAAAGCCATAAATGAACGAAAGCGCAGCCTCGAAGCCCGCCACCGCCAGCACGATGCGGAGGACGAGGTCGTCCGCCGCCAGAAAAGCAAACGACAAGCCGGCCACGAGCACTGCCAATACGACGGTGTGGACAATGCTGTAGGGGAGTGTGCTCTTGAAGTCCGAGCGGAACTCTCCGAACAAATCCCGCGGCCGGTCGCGATAGCGAATCATGCGGAACTGCTGTTTGTAGACCGCGCCGGTCGCGGCGCCGAGCCCGAAGCCGAGCGTGAAGACGCTCGCCATGAACCAAAGGATGGTCAGCACCAGCGTATCGATCGCCCAGTCGGTCCCTCGTAACGGTTCATTTTGCATTGACGCCACCTCTTTCCCTGCTGGGTGCGTGCGCGAGCGATCCGTTCAATCCCACCCGGACCACACCCGCTCCCCGCGGATATAGGTTTCCGCCACACGTGCCGTTTCCAGTGTCTGCGGCGCATCGGCATCCAGCCCCTCGACGACAACGAAATCGGCATCGAAACCTTTTCGGATCTGCCCCATCCAGTTATCCGTGCGGGCAAAGTAGGCACCCCCGCGGGTATACGCGTCAATCGCTCCCTTGAGGGACATCCGTTCTTCCGGGTGGAACGGGGCGTTGTTCTTGTCCAGTCGGTGCACAGCCGTGTCGAGGTTCGCAAGCGGCTCGCTCGATTCAATCGGACAGTCGGTGCTCAAGGCCAGCGGGATGCCGAGGCTCTCCATCGTGCCAAAAGCGTAGGCATCCGCACTTCGCTTTCCTAAGCGGCGGCGGGCAAGCTCGGCGTCGGTGCGGACGAAAGCCGGCTGGATCTGTGCGCCGATGCCCAGCGTATGCATCCGGGCGAGCTGGTTCCGGCTGGCGAGCTGCGCATGGATAATGGCGTGCCGATGCGCATGCTGCAACGTACGCTGCGCGCGGCCATAGGCCATGAGGATCGCTTCTATGGCGGCATCCCCGATGGCATGCAACGCAACATCCCGACCATGCGCGTGCGCAAGATGGAAGAAACGCTCGATTTCTCTGTCGTTAAAAACCGACAGGCCCCTTCCCGCCATATCGGCATAGGGCTTTTTCATCCAGGCCGTACCGGCCCCGAGAGACCCGTCGGTGAACAGTTTGATCGGCCCGAGTCGATAGCGTCCTTGTGGCTGTTTTTGCATTGTATTCAAAAAGCGTTCCGTCGCGGCGATGCCGCCGAGGTTGGCCTGCTCGAGGACAAAAAGTTTCAATTTTCCATCCGCATCCAGCTGCTTGAGCACGCGATGAACGAGCGCGGGGTCCGCCGCGGTGACGGAGAAATCATCGCTCGCTACCGCGGTGACTCCTTGAGAGAGGAGCGCGTCCTGCGCATCAAGAATCCAGGCCTCGAGGGTCTGTTCATCCGGGGATGGCAGGGCGGCGGCGATCCATTCGCGAGCGGTCTCGCTGAACCAGCCTTGATTGACGTCGAAGGTTTCCTTGGCTTCGGGATAACCGCCCCGCCTCTTTTCCGCGGCCTCGATGGCCGGGGTGTTGGCCACGATGAGATGCCCGCAGGCGCGATAGAGCAGTACGGGACGGTCTCGATCCGCTGCATCCAGATCGGCCCGGGTCGGGGTGCGGCCTTCTTCGAGCATGTCTTCGTGAAAGCCGCGGGCGACGACTTCCCGTCCTCCCCGTTGGCGGATGGCTCTCTGGATTCCTGCAGTCGAAGCGTAGCGGGAGGCGTCGAGCTGATTGAGGGTCATGCCCTTGCCGAGTAGATGCATGTGCGCGTCGTGAAAGCCGGGGAGAACCGTTGCGTCCTTCAGATCGACGACATGATCGATGTGGCTGTTGAGGATGCGCCGGGGCGAGCCGGTCTTGATGATGCGACCCGCTTCTACGAGGAAAGCGCGGGTGTTGGTGAAGGGGACATGCAGATGTATATAGGCAGTGCGCATACGATTCATCCTTTCTTTGCTATTATAACATGAACGGCCTTCCCCGGCATCTATGGTACAAAAAGACCCGCCTTAGCGCGGGTCATTTGTTCGAAGCTTCAACAAGCAGTTCGGTCATCAGACGGGTGACCTCCTGAGGGTCGTCGATGGGATAGCCCTCGATGAGGAGTGCCTGGTGATAAAGCAGACTGGCATAGTCCTTGATGCGTTTCTTGTCCTTCGAGTGAACCGTCTGCAACGCATTGAAGAGCTCGTGGTCGGGGTTGATCTCGAGAATCTTCTGCGCCTTCATCTGGGAGGCCTGATCCCCCGGCATCTGACGAAGGACCTTCTCCATCTCCAGACTGAGTCCCTCGCCGCTGACCAGACAGACAGGGGATTCCTTGAGGCGTCCCGAGAGCCGGACATCCTCGACCTTGCCCTTGAGCGCCTTCTTCAGTGACTTGAGTAGTTTCTCGTGCTCTTTCTCGCGTGCTTCAAGGTCTTCCTTTTTCTCTTCATCCAGCAGGTCGCTTTCGCTTTTCTGCACGGATTTCAAGGGGATGTCGTCGTAGCGGTCGAGGAACTGGACCATGAACTCATCCACGTCGTCGGTGAACAGCAGCACCTCGTAATCCTTGTCCTTGATCAAATCCATCTGCGGCAGGGAGAGAATCTGGTCCTTGTTCTTGCCGCTGGCATAATAGATGGCCTCCTGGTCCTCCTTCATGCGGTCGACATATTCACGAAGGGTCACGTAGGCATCGCTCTTGTTCGTCTTGAACATCACGAGATCCTTCAGCTTGTCCTTGTTCGCCCCGAACTGGTCGTAGATGCCGTATTTGAGAATCGTACCATAGGCTTCGTAGAAGTCGACGTAGGTCTCCCGGTCATTCTTGAGCAGTTTCTCAAGCTCGTTCTTGACCTTTTTTTCCAGATGTGAGGCGATCTTCCTGAGCTCGCGGTTGTGCTGCAGCATCTCCCGGGAGATGTTGAGGGGTAGATCGGGGCTGTCGACGAGCCCTTTGAGGAAACGGAAATGTTCGGGCACGAGGTCCTTGTTCTTCTCTTCGATAAAGACGCCCTTCGAGTAGAGCTGCAGACCCTTTTCATAGTTGTCGGTGTAGAAATCGAACGGGGGCTGCTTCGGAATGAACAGCATCGCGGTGTAGGTCGTCATCCCTTCCACGCTGGTGTGCACGACATGCAAGGGATCGTCGAACTCATTGAACTGCCGCTTGAAGAACTCGTTGATTTCCCCTTCTTCGAGTTCGTCTTTCGGTTTCTTCCAGATGGGCACCATCGAGTTGAGGGTTGTGAGTTCAGTTTCGGTCTGCTTTTCCTCTGCCTCGTCATCTGTCTTCGTCACAGTCTTTTCCATGCGGATGGGGTAGCGGATATAGTCGCTGTATTTCTTGATGAGACGTTCGATGGTCCCTTCTTCAAGAAACTGCGAGAAGTCCTCTTCTTGTTCCTCGTCGTCCTCACGAAGATGGAGGATGACTTCCGTGCCGATGGACGAACGCTCGATCGGCTCGATTTCGTAGGTCGCCTCCCCATCACTGCGCCATTCATATCCCGTCTCGGCATAAGGCGAGCGGGTGCGGACGATGACTTTCTTTGCGACCATGAAGGCGCTGTAGAAGCCGACGCCGAACTGGCCGATGATTTCAGGGTCCTCCTGCTCGAGCTTCTCAAGGAATGCCTGGGAGCCGCTCTCGGCGATGGTGCCGAGTTCGCTGGTGAGTTGTTCCTCGGTCATGCCGATGCCGTTGTCCTCGACGCGCAGCACCCGTTCGTCGGAATCGGGTGTCAGACGGATCTCGTATTCATCCGGGGCGTCGACTTTTTCATCCGTCAGCGAAAGATGATGACGTCGGTCGATGGCGTCACTCGCATTCGAGATCAGTTCCCGAAGGAAGATATCCTTGTGAGTGTAGATCGAATTGATCATCAATTGTAACAGTTTCTTCGATTCTGTCTGGAATTCGCGTGTCTTGGCCATGTTTCTCCCTCCTATCCGAATAAGATTTTATGCCCGCCGGCCGCTTTTGTCAAGTCAGGCGCGGCCTTTGCCTTTGCATAAAAAAAGACGGAGCGGTTCGCTCCGTCCCCCTTCCCTAACCCGTGCCGTTCAGCACGGTCAGCCGCCGTTGTGTGTCAACATCCGGTCCAATCGATTATATAGGTCACGCATATCCCCTTCAGAATACACGGTCGGCTGATTTGTAAGATGCTCCTGGAAACTTTCAATCGTGTGGACGTTTGCAATCTTCATGCGCAGGCGTGTCGCTCCATCGACGACAACCGCCTGTGCACCCTCGATTTCGAGCGAGGCTTCAAGGGCGTTTAGACGTTTCTGATTCATCAACAACGGGTTGCGGATTTCCCGGGTCTGTTTCTGTGCGTCCTTCTCGAAGCCGAGCGTCCAATACTTGGCGTTCGGCTTCCCGTAGACAAATGCGTGAAGCGGCAGGAAATCCACCACATAGACGCCGCTTTTGTGAAGCACGATGACATCCGTGTACAAGGATTGATCCGGCATGTAAGGATCGGGTACAAGCGCCTGGACGAAAAGAGTAGCGGAAGGATGGGAGGTCCTTGTCGCTTCGTGAAATGCATAGGAAAGGCGTAACTTGCCATCCGAACGGACAACTTCAAAAGGTATGGAGGTTTGTTCGAAAAAGGCGGAGTGACGGTATCTACGCTTGGCATTCATGTGTTGCCTGATTGCCTGGAACTGCCTGTGGAGGAAAATTCCCAAGACGAATACATTCGCCGCTAAAGCGACAAGGGCGACGTCGAAGAGAATGGCTCCCCGATCATCACTGATGAGAAACCATATAACCAAGGCCAGCAGCAGCGCGACCGGTACCCCTGCGGCAACGGCCTGACCGCTTGAGAGCCGACCTTGGGTTTTGTCCCCTTCTAGCACCTCTTTCATATCCATGGCACATCCCATTCCTTCCATTATTCACTTTACGCGCAAACCGGCATTTTTTCAACGGTTCTGAAACGTTGTCATGCGATTTGACAACTTGTCAACATAAAAAAAAGGCCTTTCGGCCTGGAAACATTACGATTGACTTGTGATCTCGTTCGTCAGCTTGAACTGTTCGTACTCCTTGAGCTTCACATCCGCATACACCCAGCTGAGAAGCAGATGTCCATGTACCAGCAGCAAATACAGGATAGGCTGCGGAATCGTCTTTGCAACCGGCGTGTAGTAGGTTATGTAGATGATATACGAACAGGCGGCAAGGCCCTTGATGATCAAGTAACGATACGTGTTCAGCGACAGATTCACCTCTTCATCATAGATGCGGGTTCTTCTCGGACTGAGGATGGAAATGAGCGCCAGGGATAGATAGAACAGACTGACAAAGACTACCAGCATCGCGAAGAACATCTGCTCGCCCTCGGATTCGATGGAATTAATGACCATGCCGTTCATAATTATGAACGTCACGAACAGGGCCAGCAAGGCGTAATACTCGAAGAAGCGCAGGCGGTTGACGCCGGATGAATCCTCAGAATGACGATAGACCACCCGCTCGCCGGCCGGCAGCGTGAATCCCCGACGTTGCGCCGGACGATGGATGAAAAAACGGTAGGCGTGATAGACGAAAAAGGCGAGTGTCGCCACCGTCGCCGGCAGGGTGAAACGACCCGGACCCTCGACACCGTGCGCCAGGATCAATGCGACCCAGATGAGAGCGAGCGCCGTGGAAATCGGGCTCCAGCCGGCTCGATAGGGGCGCTTGATAAGATGCACCCGGCTTTGCGAGTGATACTCCCGGCTGGGTTCCTTGATCAGCTCGTCGATGGTCGTTCCATACAGTTCGGCGAGGTGTTGCAGCTGCTCCATCGGGACGTTGCGGCTGCCCCGTTCATAGTTTGAGATAGTAGAGGCATCGACGTTGATCCGCTGAGCGACGTAGCGTTGTGTGTAACCGTACTGCTCCCGATAGGCACGCAGACGGTTGCCGATGATGTCGTTGCGCATGGTGTGCCCCCTTCCCTACAAAGCTTTACCAGTATATTCTAACACATTTTGTGCGGTGCTGTGCACAAAAAAAGCCGGCGAAGGCCGGCTTGGTCGGGTGGTTAACTACGTTCTTTCAGAAGCTTCACAACCGCGTCGTAGTCCGGATGGTCGGTAACCTCGCTGACGTATTCCACATGGAGAATCCGCCAGTCCGCATCCAGGACGAAGACGGCGCGCGCCTGCAAACGGTGCTCTTCGATTAAGGTTCCGTATCGGAGCGCGAAATCAAGGTCCCGGTGGTCGCTGAGGGTGATGATGTCCTCGAGCCCCTCACTCGCGCACCAGCGCTTCTGTGCGAAGGGGAGGTCGTTGGAGATGGTGAGGACTTTCACGCCGTCAAGCCCATCGAGCGTCTGGTTGAATTTCTTGGTCTGATAATCGCACACGCCGGTGTCGATGGAGGGGACGACGCTCAGCACGTAGTAGTCCGCCTCAAAGGAAGATAAGCTCCGCTCCTTGAGGTTGCGGTCGATCGCAGTGAAATCCGGGGCCTGCTCCCCGACTTCACGGGTTTTGCCTTTCAGGGTGACTGCATTTCCAGCAAAAGTGACGGCCATGGCTGATATGCCTCCTTCTTTGATTGCTTGCTACTTATAGTGTAACACGTTGTCCGCTCGCCGGGTCGATGGACGCATGAAAAGACCCGGCCTTTGCCGGGTCGCTTTCATCCGTTCTTGTTTGGTTTGATCATGTGGGCCTTGATCAGTTCATGCTTGAGGTTCCAAAGCTTCTCGGAGAGATCGACATAGTATTGATGCGGATAGTCGAAGCGTTTCACTTCCTCCCACATCGCGCCGAGGGATTGTTCCCGATGCCTGCGGATGGCATGAACATCAGGCAGCTCGTAGACGCGTCGACCGCCTTTGAAAATCGGGACGAGCAGGGGTTTCAGACTGTAGTTTTTCAGTCGCTGTCGCTGCCACGTGTGGGTCGGGTCGAAGAGCACGAGCGGCTTCGAGGTGTCGATGGTCTCATCATGCAGCGTCAAGTAGTCCGCGCAGGCGTGCCCGTCGGCCTCATGAACCCGATAAAGCTGTTTGAAGTGCGGCGTCGTGATTTTCTCGGGATTGTCGCTGATCTTGATCTTCGGGACGATGGCTCCTTCTTCTTCAATCGCGGTCAGCTTGTAGACACCGCCGAAGACGGGGTCGTTCTTCGAAGTGATCAGCCGCTCGCCCACGCCGAAGACGTCAATCGGCGCGCCTTGGCTGAGCAACGCACGAATGAGATACTCATCCAACGCATTCGACGCGACAATCCGACATTCCGGCAGCCCGGCCTCATCGAGCATGCGCCGTGCTTCCTTCGAGAGATAATAAAGGTCGCCCGAATCAATGCGCACGGCGTAGTTCTCGTGGCCGCCGGGCTTGAGGACCTCCTTGATGACACGGATGGCGTTGGGCACGCCGCTACGCAGCGTGTCGTAGGTATCGACGAGGAAGATGGACAGATCGGGATAGAGTTCGGCATAATGCTTGAAGGCGGCGTATTCGTCCTCGAACATCTGAACCCACGAATGGGCCATGGTCCCTCCGGCCGGTATGCCGTAGAGTCGGTCCGCAAGCGTGTTCGAGGTGCGGTCCGCGCCGCCGATGTAGGCCGCCCGCGCACCCAGGTTCGCACTGGAGACCCCATGCGCCCGCCGGGCGCCCATCTCGATGACCGTCCGCCCCTGGGCCGCATGCTTGACCCGTGAAGCTTTTGTGGCGATCAGGGACTGATGATTGATCGTCAGCAGCAAGAACGTCTCGAGCAGCTGCGCCTCCACGGCCGTCGCCCGGACGGTGACGATGGGTTCGCCGGGAAAGATGACGGTGCCTTCCTCGACGGCGTAGACATCGCCGGTGAAGCGAAACGTCGAGAGGAACTCGAGAAAATCCTCGGAGAAGACGCCCCGCGAGTGGAGATAGTCGATGTCGGCTTCGGTGAAGGCGAGATTCTCGATATAGCGGACGACCGATTCCAGACCGGCCATGATCGCATAGCCGCCGCCGTCGGGTATCCGCCGGAAAAACAGATCGAAATAGACGATCTGCTCGCGGTAGGGGCTTTCGAAATAGCCATTCGCCATCGTGAATTCATAGAAATCAATGAGCATGCTTTCCTTGGTGCGGTTCATGACCTCAGCTCCTGTTCGTGACCTGCACATGCAGTCCTTCAAGCACATCCAGGGCTTTTTCGTGCAGGTCGTCATCAAAACTCGCGGTTGCGGCCGCATCCACGACGATGCGGGCATCCGGCAGAGCCGCCTTGGCGATAACGGCATTGGACAGTACGCAGATGTTCGAAACCAGACCGACTAGTTCAATGGTTTCAAATGAACGTGTCTCCAGATGATTCCCGAGTCCAAGGGAAGGAAAGGTCGTCTTCTCGAAGATTCTCTCATCCGCGCGTTTGACGTCCTCGACATCCGGATGGAGACGATGTCCCTTCGTGCCTTTCACACAGTGTGCGGTTGGAAGGTGCGACCCTTCTTCTGTTCTCAGATAATTCTCATCATGCGTATCCATGGTGTAGAGGACGTCATCCCCACGGGATTGGTAGGCCTGAATCTTCTGAACCACCGCTGCTACGATTCCTTCTGCGCCCTCGAAGCCGAGCGCGCCGTCGATGAAATCGTTCTGCATATCGACGACGATCAGACAATGTTTACCCATGCGCATCACCTCGTTTTTAATTGTAACACAGTTCGAACCCTTTCGACAGCGTGACAACATAGGTTTCCAGCGTGCCTTGATTGACCTGAGCTCGCAGGTAGGCTACACTTAAAGTAGCTTATTGACGAGGTGAACGCATGAAGACCATCCTGAACGATTCCAAGAATCCCCGCTTCAACCTGGCGCTTGAGGAGTACGTGCTCAAGTATCTCGAAGACAAAGAGGACTTTGTGCTTCTTTGGCAGAATGAGAACAGCGTCATCATCGGCCGTAACCAGAACACCATTGAAGAGATCAACAGCGACTATGTCGAACGTCACGACGTCAACGTGGTCCGCCGCATCACCGGCGGCGGCGCTGTCTACCATGACCTGGGAAATTTGAACTTTTCTTTCATCACCCATCTCAAGGACAATCTGAACAATTATCGGAAGTTTACTGAACCGGTCATCGATGCCTTGAACGCTCTAGGTGTCCCGGCCGAATTCCAAGGACGAAACGACATCGTCGTCGACGGCCAGAAAATCAGCGGCAACGCCCAGAGCTTCTACCGGGACCGGATGCTCCACCATGGAACGATCCTGTTCGACTCGGATCTTTCAGTCGTCTCCGACGTGCTCAACGTCAAAGAGGACAAAATCAAATCCAAGGGCATCAAGTCCCAACGCTCAAGAGTGACCAACATCCGCCCTTATTTAAAAGAAGACATCTCCATGCTGGATTTCAAGAAAACCCTCCTTAAACATCTTCTCGGGACTGATAACATCAGCGAGCGTGTCTATGAGCTTTCGAACCGGGACCTGGAAAACATCTACGAGCTGATGGAGAAACGCTACAACCAATGGGACTGGAACTACGGCGAGTCCCCGAACTTCTCCATAGAAAAATCGGGTCGTTATCCCGGTGGAAAGGTCGAATTCCATTTCGACGTCAAGGACGGTCGCATCAAGGATGTCAAAATCTTCGGCGATTTTCTCGGCAGCCGAGACCTCTCGAACCTCGAGACGAAGCTTAAAGGCATCAAATACGAACGAGAGGCATTCCGCGAGACGCTGAAAGATGAACCGCTTGAAGAATATTTCTTCAACATCTCACTTGATGACCTGCTACACTGCGTGTTTGCATAATCTTTACAATTTTGATTTTCGGTTTAGAAATTCAATAAAAGAGGCGCATCCAAGCTGGATGCGCCTCTTTAAGTGATGTGTAAAGCTGGTTCAGTCGACTTCGTAGGGAAGCCACATGAGGTTTCTAAGGTTCGTCTGTCCGTTCGTGGTCTCGATACGGATATCGAAGGTTCCTTCGGTTTCAAGGTCTTCAATTTCGAGAGTTCCCCATTCGTCCTCAACTTCTTCGCCCGTACCGACCAGATCGTCATCGATGTAGACTTCGATGCCTGCGGGAGAAGAAAATGTATTGGTGTATTCAATGCTGAAGTAGTCAATGCCGCCATCGATGGTAGCCGAGAGTTTGCCATCTCCATCACGATTGAGCGTCAGAATGTTATCGCCCTTATCGCCGCGTGCATCTTCATAAGTCCATTCGATGTCTTCGACACCGGTGAAGGTGCCATCTTCATAAGAGGTTCCCGGCTCATCAAAATTCTCAAAGTCTTCAATATGACCTTCAAACACTGGTTCTGCGAACACAGGATCCATTTCAAATTCGAAGGTCACGTCACGTTCGAAGTCGTTGTCATCCGTGAAGGTCGCGACGGCTTCAAAGATTACGTCATCACCATATTCGAATTCGGGTGCCGAGAAGCTCCATGCGATATCGAGCTCCCAATTCTCGACGGTGTAGCCTTTGTAGTCATAGTCGTCGATTTCGTATTCATCCGGCAGTTCGAAAGGTGTTTCGGTGATTTGTGTGGGTCCCTCTTCATACATGTAAGCGTCGAGGATCTCTTCGTAGGTGATGGCCGGAACGTCGAAGGAAAGAGTGACCTCTTCTTCGAGATCGTTGTCGTCCGTGATGGTCGCTTCAAGCATGGCTTCGCCGTCTTCTTCACCGGGGTGCGGACGTTCGATGTCGCCATTCTCATCAATGAGGTTGTCTTCGCCGTTATTGTTATTGTCCAGTTCGGGGGCATCCCAAGCGACATCGAGTTCGCCGAACGGTGTATCGATGGTATCCGGAAGTTCAACATTGTCGGCGCCATCGGCGATCGCTTCACCAAGTTCAGCTTTCCAGACAGG
>PULR01000031.1 GCA_003551005.1 Mollicutes bacterium | reverse complement strand
CGATCTCGCTCATGCGCAGATACTCTCCGAACGTGACGATGCTGTCGACTTCGGAGGGGCTGCCCACAGCGAGGACGAACTCGCCGCGCTCAAGCGGCTCGTCGATGCGGGCGAACAGATCGAGCGGCTCGTACTCGCGCGAGCTGTCCGTAAAGCGCATCAGCGCCAGATCCCGGCTTTCATCCATATCGACGAGCTCGGCTTCCATCGTCTCCTGGGCGGCGGATGGACGCACGGCGTATTCGGCGTAGGGGCGATCGCCGGGGTCGACGACGTGCTGGTTGGTGAGGACGTAGTACGTATCCCCGTCCCGCGCGAAAATCACGCCGCTGCCCTGGGTCTCGAAGCTCGGCGTGGGGAGGATGGTCGTGCTCGAGAATTCGGCCTGCACGGCGACGTTGGCCTCGCGGAGTTTGCTCCGCGATTCCATCATCCGCGCTTGCGGGTTGTCTTGATTCGTCGGGAGAAGATTGGCGAGTTCACCTTCACAGGCCGCCAGTCCGAACAAACCGGCGAACAGCGTGAGCAGCAAGAATAATCTGCGCATAGTCGTCACTCCTTCTTTATCCGTATTATAACAGAAGCTCGCGGCTTATACATCTCCCGGCGCCCGCGCAAATCATCGACTCTAACAAAATGGTTTTCACCTGGCAAGGTAAGTAACTCACGTCCATTAAGTACTCACTTGATGGATTCGCCTCTATGATAGATATGAATGACGAATACGTCAAAAAAACAAACAGGAGTGGTTTCACTTGCGCAAATTCACCATCTTCATGTTCCTGAGCCTGACCCTCGTGCTCGCCGCGTGCAACGGGGACGAGGCCGAGACCTTCACGGTGACGCTTGAGAGCGACACCGCCGAGGCGGACGAGCTGATCGCCGACCCGACCGGTGAGATTGAAGCCGGGGAGAGCGTCCAGATCACCGCCCCCGAGGTCGACGGCTACACCTTCCTCCGCTGGGAGGATGAAGCCAGCGGCGATGAAATCAGCACCAGCAACCCCCTGACCTTCACCATCGAAGCCGACGTGCACTACGTCGCCGTCTATGAGGCCGATGATGATGACGACGAAACCGACCCGGAAACCATCACCGTCACGCTTGAGAGCGACACCGCCGAGGCGGACGAGCTGATCGCCGACCCGACCGGTGAGATTGAAGCCGGGGAGAGCGTCCAGATCACCGCCCCCGAGGTCGACGGCTACACCTTCCTCCATTGGGAGGATGAAGCCAGCGGCGATGAGATCAGCACCGACAACCCCTACACCTTCACGGCCGAGACCAACGTGCATTACGTCGCCGTCTACGAAGCCGATGACGACGCGGACGAGCCTGTCGAGGCCGACGGCGTCGGCGACGTCTGGGATGCGGACTACGACGACAACTATGAGACCTTCACCCCGGTCGAGGTGCACGGCATCGTCGTCGGCGAGAGCGACCAGGGCTTCATCCTCATGGACAGCGAGGATGGTCGACTGATCTCCATTCACGATGAGGAGGGCTCGCTCACCGTCGGCGACCATGTCCTCCTGGACGCCGAGTACAACGTCACCTGGGACGTCTCGACGCTGACCAATGTGGACGAGGTCGAGGTCCTCGAGTCCTCCGTCTCCTTCGAATGGGCCACGGATTCAGCGATCGCCATCGACTGGGACGACTACGACACCCCCGGCCACAACCATGGCCAGCTGATCGAGATTGATGGCTTCTGGGCCCGTTTCGCCGGTACCGCCGCCAATCAATACCTGCGTATCGGGGAGAACGAAGCCAACGTCGACGCGGAAGCCTACGACGGCTCCTACATCGGCCTGCAGAACGGCGCAAACAACGCCAACCTCGATATGGACCTTGTCGATTATTTCCCCGCCGCCAATGACGACGACCCGGCCGACTACACGGACACGACCCTCTATGCTTTCCTCTACGACACTTCTTCTAGTTACGAGAAATTCATCATCCTCGACGATTCGCTGATCGTCACCGATTGATTCCCGGCCGGCCCGCAGCAGGGGCCGGCTTTTTTGTGGTGACACCCGCGCCCCGCACAACGTCACAGATGAGGAAGCCAGCTTGCCAAAGTTTCTTCCCGCTGATAGAATGATGCTGATAGAAAACGCTTCACTTCTGGAGGTCTGACCATGAAGAAACTGGCAATTGTCGCTCTTTTGGCATTGACATTGACGCTCATCGCCGCCTGCGGCGACGACGACATCACCCTGACGTATAAAGTCGACGGCGAGAGTGTCGACACCCGCACCCTCGAAGAACCCGGCACCGCACCCACTCTCGCGGCCCCCGACGCCGAAGGCAAGCACTTCCTCGGATGGCATCTCGACGAGGACTTCACCGAGCGGGTCGGCTTCGATACCGAGTTCGATTCGGACACGACGCTACACGCCCGCCTCGTCGAGGATGACGGCGAGCTCGACACCCTGCTCACCGATGAACTCGAGATTCCCGATTACGAAGGCAAGGATTTCTTCGAGGACGGCATCGGCGAAGTCGAGCTCAAGGCGTGCCGCGACGGCGACACGGCCGACTTCACCGACGGCGAGAACGACTTCCGGGTCCGCTACCTCGGCCTCGACACGCCTGAGTCGGGCCATCTGTTCGAACCCTGGGGCCCACCGGCCAGCGCCGTCGCCTGCGAGATGAAACAGGAAGCCGACACCATCGTGCTCGAACGCGACGAGGCCGCCGGCGACCCCGGCACCTACGGCCGCGAACTCGCCTACGTGTGGGTCGACGGCCGGCTGCTCAACCTCGAGCTCATCGAGAAGGCCTACTCCCCCGCGGAGGGTGTGGGACAGCTCAAATATGGCTACGACATGCAGCTCGCCGACCAGAAGGCCAGCTCCACCGATCGACGTCTGCACGGCGAGGACGATCCGGACTTCATCTATGACGAGGCCATCGACACCGATATCCCTTATCTCCTCGAGAACTACGACACACTCCGCACCCAGCGCGTGAACCTCGAGGGCATCGTCCAAAGCAAGATCGACGACCATTTCTTCCTGCAGTCGCTCGATGGCGAGGCGGGCATCTTCTTCTACGTGGGCTATGAGAACACGCACGTCGAGGTCGGCGACCACCTCTCGATCGAGAACGCCCAGGTCTATCACGACGGAAAGGGCTTTGAGGGGCTGCACCTCACCGCCTACAACCAGGCCGACATCACGACCGAGGAGAGTGGTCTCGAGGTCCACATCGAGGACGCCTCGATCGGCGATCTGTCCTTCGAGGATACGGGACTCCGCTTCCATTTCAGCGATTTGGAGATCGTCGACATTGATGTCGACGCCTTCCGCTTCACCGTCGAGGACGATTCGGGCGAGACGATCGACATCGTGCAGCTTCAGGAACCCCCGCTCCTCAACGACCAGCAGCACTCCCTGCTGCCCAACGCCCATCGCATCGAACTCGACGCGCTCGAGGTCGGCGATGTGCTCTCGGGCACGCTGAACGTGACCGAGATCGACGGCGAGGTGGTGCTCACCCCCTCCCACCGCGACGATGTCGAGATCGACGGAATGGAAGAAGGCCTGTACTACGAACCTAAAGACCTAGACTACGATGGGCCGGCGCTCGACGCCGGCTTTTTCGACCTCACCCCCTATGAATACGACGCGCGCGAAGAAGCCTGCATGGGCACCGGAGGCGCCTTCGAAGTGACTTACGAAGCGGGCGATTTCCCTCATGAAGGCGGCTGCATCGACGGGGATACCAACTTGTTCACCGACTATCCCGACGGCGTCGCCGCCCGCATCGAATCGAACACGCCCAGCGTACGGTATCTGAACCTGGATGCTCCGGAGACCTTCCCCGAGGGCGAGGAGGAAGAATGGGGCCGCCCGGCCACCGAATATGTCTGCGACGCGCTAAAAGACGCGGAGTCCATAGTCTTGCAGACCGATCCCGGAGACGAGCTGACCGGCGTCTACGGCCGTCTGCTCGGCTGGGTCTGGGTCCGAGCGGAAGGAGAGACCGACTACGAGCTGCTCAACTACCGCGTCATCCGGCAGGGACTCTCGACTGTCGGCTACGAATGGGGCGCGGGCGAGACGGACGTCACCGTCTATGAGGAAAAGACCTACAACGAATGGATGCGCGCGGGGGAAACCCGAGCCGCTTCGGAAGGACTCGGCATGCACGGCGGATGGCGGGATTATTACTGGGACTACGAAAACGACGCGCCGCACCCTGAACGCTGGTGAGTGAATAAGAAGGCGTCCAGTATTTGCTGAGAAAGGTGAAGAAGCACTCACTGATCGCAAGATTGAAACTGAAGACGATACCACCCGGCGGTGAGCGAAACCGCAGTCTGGTCTCTTCACTGCATACATGGAAGACACCTTTTCGCCCCGCTACATCGAGAATGATCTGAAAAGCGTGAAAAAAACCGGCGCAGGAAAGCGCCGGTGGGTGGACGACTTTCAAAAAAGGCCCGTCCGGTCGCTTTCCTTCACAAGCGGCCGGACGGGCCTTTTTCATGGTTGAGTGTTTGCATATGCATAAACGATCGTGATGAGGCCTCTACTTTTATGGCCGGCAATCCACACTGCTCCGCAAAGCCGGCGCGGTCGATGGCGGCACCGGGGAGCATCCTGGGATGTTCAATCGTTTTCGCCGGACGGCTTTCCAGCGATCAGCAGCATCGCAAGCGGACAGCCAGCCGGCGGGTTAGCACCGAAGATATCGCCGTAATCCACCGGCGATTCATCAAAAGCTCTCACGGTGAGGCCGCTTGCGATGATGGCGTTCACATGGTCGGCGAGGGTATGGGAATAGTCGAAGAACGGATAAGACTGCTTCAGATCGCTCATGTATCCCATGCCGGACGTCGACACCCACTCCTTCTTCGCGAAGTAGTCGTTGACGAGGGTGAAGGGCCTGTCCGGATCGTAGTTATCTTCGCTCTCGGCGGCGAGCATCAGTGTCAGCGGATGGATCTCCTGCAGGATGAGGATGCCGCCGGGCCTCAGAACCTGCCGGCATTTAGTGAAAAAGGCGCGGATATCCTCGAACCAGGCCGTGGTGCCGACCGTAAGTACGAGCACGTCCGCCTGATTGTGGAAGGATTCAGGAATCTCGAGAATGTCCACCGCTTGAAAGGAAGCCTCGAGATTCAAGGCGGCCGCCTTCTCGTTGGCGCTGCGTATCATGTTTTCCGCCAGGTCGAAGCCGTGGCCGCTGACAGCGTAGTGCTTGCAGATGGCGAGCAGCTCCCTGCCGTTGTTCGCACAGAATTGCATCACCGCGCTTCCGGGTTTGATATAAGCATCCAGCGCCGGTCGGAGTTCATCGTTGAGATAATCACTCGGATGGTCCCTGAGGGTGGCGAGCACGGTCTCTTCGTCGTAATTGCGGTGCTCGTAGGCCTGTTCCCAGGCTTTCTTGTTGTCTCGGGTACGGTTTTTCATCTCCGCCTCCTTTCAACTGATAAAATCATTATAACAGAGTTCCGCCTCCATTCATGAAAAAGCTGCTGATTGTCCTCTTCTTGGGAGAGACTGTGATGAAAAAGGGTGTTTCCGCGCGGAAACACCCTGTTCTTTTGTCTACAGAAAACCTGCGTTTGTGTCGGTGCATAAAAAGCTGCAAAGAAATCCCTTTACATGGCATGTCTTCACAACTCTTTACTGTTGTGCATCGTTACCTTTACAGGTCGCGCTGCAGCTCGTCGCTCACAAGCTTCCCGCTGGTGAGGGCGATGGGCACGCCGGCGCCCGGGTGGACGCTGCTGCCGGCGAAATAGAGCCTTCTGGCGTAGGGGTGGACGTTCTTGGGCCGCCAGTAGTTGCTCTGGCGGAGCGTGGGGGCGAGTCCGAAAGTGGCGCCGTACATCGCCTTGAGTTCATCTTGGAAGCGATTCGGGGTCATCGTCTCGAGTACCTCGATGCGATCCTCGATGTCCTCGAGCCCTTCAATCTGCCTGAGGCGCTTGAAGATCTTCTCGCGATAGCGCTTCGTGGTCGCCTCGTCCCAGGTCTGCCTGCCGGTCTTGAGCTCGGGCACGGGCACGAGCACGTAGAGGTTCTCCTTGCCTTCCGGGGCGACGGTGTCATCAACCTGCGAGGGGCTGTAGAGATAGAAGGCGGGGTCGCTCGGCAGTTCCCCGCTGAAGATCTCCCGCAGGTTCTCATCGAAGTCGCCGCCGAAGTAGAGATTGTGCACCTGCAGATTGGGGACTTTCTTGTCGAGCCCGATGTAAAGCAGCATCACGCTGCACGAGTAATCCATGGCATGGATCTTCTTCTCGGTGTATTTGCCCTTCGCGCGGTCGCTCTTGATGAGGTTGTCCATCGCGTAGGGGAAATCGGCGTTGACGACGACGGCGTCCGAATAGACGGGGGTGCCGTTTACCTTGACGCCTTTCGCCTCGTCCCCGCCGAAGAGGATCTCTTCGACTTCGGTACCAAGCCTGATGGTGCCGCCGAGCTCCTCGAAGCGCTTCTGCAGCGCCTCGACGTAGCTGTACATGCCGCCCTTGGCGTAATGCACGCCATAGAGCGTCTCGATCATCGGGATGATGGTGTAGATCGAAGGGCCCTTTCGGGGACTGATGCCGATGTAGAGCGTCTGGAAGCTGAGCAGCTTCTGGATTTTCTCGTCCTTGACGAACTTCGCGATCGCGTGGTGCGCGCTGTCGAAGGTCTTCAGCTTGAGCCCGGCGCGAAGGGTCTTCGGGTTGTAGAAATCGCGAGGCCGCCGGAAGCTCTTCTCGATGAAATGGTTCTTCGCGACGAGATATTTCCGGTAGGTCTCGTCAAGATAGCGCAGATACCCCTGCGCGACCTCTTCACCCCGGGCCTCGAGGTCCTTGATGAGGTCCGCGAGGTCGGTATTCACCGAAATCTTCTCCCCATCGGGGAACGTCACGTCATAAATCGGATCAAGCGGTTTGAAGTTGATATAGTCTGATGGCTCGACTCCGGTGTAGCGGAGCAGCTCTTCATAGACATGCGGCATCATGACGATGGTGGGACCCAGATCGAAAGTGAAGCCGCCCTTCTCGATGCGGCTCATCTTGCCGCCGAGCTGGTCTCTTCGTTCGTAGATGGTGACGGCGTAGCCGTCGCTTTGCAGCCTGAGGGCGGCTGCGAGCCCGGCGACACCGCCGCCGACGACACTGATCTTCTGCATGAAAATTCAACCCCTTTCCTGGCTGCCTTCATTGTACTCCAAAGTGTTCGCTGTGTAAACCAAGCATTCTCACGCATCCGGAGTAGTTGGTTTTACAACGGGGTGGGTATTCGGTATAATGAGTTAGGTATCACGATTTATCCACCCATACGACGGGGGCATGGCTATGGACAAGTATGAATATGTGCAAGGGATTATCGAGCAATCCAGTGTGACCTTCTCGAAGGCGTTCGGCCAGCTTGAGGAAAACAAGCGCAACGCTGTCTTTTCCATCTACGCCTACTGCCGGCTCGTCGATGACGCCATCGATGAACACAACGACATCGAAGCACTCGAGGCGCTTGAAGAGAAAGTCAAGCGCACCTTTGAGGGTGATGTGCCGGACGATCCCGTCTTTGAAGCCCTTCATGAGACGAACGAGCGCTATCCGAACGAACTCGAGCCGTTTCTCGAGCTCATCGACGGCATGCGCGACGATTACCACAACAAACCCATCAAGACCGAGGAAGACCTTGATGAATATTGCTACAAGGCGGCCGGGACGGTGGGAAGGATGCTGCTTCCCATCGTCGCCAGCCAGTCGTTCAAGGAAAACAAGAGCCGACTCGTCGAAGTCGGCGTCGAGCTAGGCAAGGCGATGCAGCTCACCAACATCCTTCGGGACGTGCGGGAGGATTTCAAGGAGCGCCGCATCTATTTTCCTGATGAGAGCATCGAGCATTTCGACGTCGAGATGCGCACCGTGCTCACCGGCATGGTGACGCCCGGATACAAGGCCTTGACCGAGCACTATATCGAGAAAGCCAAGGAGAAATACCGGGTCTTCTACGACAACGTCGAGCTTTTCGATGCCGACGCCGTGCTGCCCACCTACCTTGCGGCCGCCTTTTATGAAGCCATTCTCGATGAAATCCGCCGCGGCGGCTACAACAACGTCACGAAGCACCACTACGTCGGCAAGTTCCGCAAATGGCGGCTGCTTCGCAAAGCGAAGAAAAACCTGAAACAGCGAGGGTTCGACCTGTGATCGGCCTGCTCGTCTCCTACGCCTTCGTCGGCGCCGTGCTCGCTTTCAGCAGCCTGCTTGAGAAACACACCACGCTCGGCGATGAAGGCGCACGGAAGATCATCCACATCGGCGTCTCGCACTGGATCCTGCTCGCCGTCGTACTGTTCGACTCGCCCTTGCTCGCGAGTGTCGTGCCGGCGAGTTTTATCGTGCTCAACTATCTTTCGTACCGCTTCCAGCTCCTCAGCGCGATGGAGCGCGAGGGGCACGACCCCGAAGATCTGGGGACGGTCTACTACGCAGTCAGCCTGACCATCATCACCTATCTCTCCTTCCGCTACGATTTGCACGCGGCAGGCGTAGTCGCCATCCTCGCGATGGGCTGGGGCGATGGCATGGGCGCCGTGCTGGGCAAGCGTTTCAGCAGACAGAAACTCTATCGCATGAAGACCTACATCGGCTCTTTGACGATGCTGCTGTTCACCTTCGTGATCGCCTACGTTATCCTCGGCGCGGGTATGCCGATCACGTTGGTTATCGCCCTGGCGGCGACGGCCATCGAGCTGATCACCCCGAAAGGGTTCGATAACCTTACCGTCCCGCTCTTCCTATACTTCAGCGTGGTGCTGTTTCTCGCATGATCCCCTTCATCCTCGGCTTCACCGTCTCGAGTGTCATCGCCCTCGCCGCCAACAATCGCCGCGCCCTTGACTCGACGGGCGCCATCGCCGCCATCGCCCTCGGCACGGTGGTGTTCGGATTCGCCGGCGTGCTGGCTTTCCTGGTCTTCATCAGCTTTTTCGCCCTCGGCAATCTCCCGCGTCTGTTCGCGGACGTGGCGCGGGCGGAGCGCAGCTGGCGGCAGGTGATTGCCAACGGCGGGTTCGCCGGTCTCTTCGCGGTGCTGTATGGACTGCTGGGGGATGCATGGCTGCTGGCGATGTTCATCGGCAGCGTCGCCATTTCCGCCGCCGATACGCTCAGCAGCGAGATCGGGCGCTTTTCGAAGGCGACCCCGCGCGCGATTCTGACCTTCGCCGTCATGCCCAAGGGGCTCTCCGGAGCCATCACGCCGCTCGGGCTGCTGGCCGGACTGCTGGGGGCCATGCTTTATGGCGCCATCGCCTGGGCGATGGTCGGCCACCCCTACGGACTGCTTGTCGTGGCGGGCGGCTTCGCCGGCACCCTCATCGACAGCCTGCTCGGCCTCATCCAGGTCAAGTACCGCACCCAGGAGGGACTGAGCGAAGTGAAGTCGGAAGGAGCGGAAGTCGCACGCGGCGTCCGCTGGCTCGATAACGACCTCGTCAACTTCCTCGCCAACTTCCTCGCGCTCGGGGTGCTCGCCGTCTTGCTTTCAACGTTCGTTTGACCCGTTAAAAAACCTGCATCCAGGACCACTTCCGCTTGCGGCGACCTTTCCTGCCCACGCTGCAGCGGAAAACCCTGGATGCAGGTTTTTCTTTGGTTCAACGATTAGTTCGCACGTGCATCGCCGAGAGGAACCGCTCGAGGTCCTCGCCTTCGAGCACCACATCGCCAAGCTCTCCATGCGAACTGTCGCCATCGATACCGTGATAGTCGCTGCCTGCGCTCACCAGCATGCCGCGGGATTTTGCGAGGCGCCGGTAGTGCGCCTCGGTCTTTTCATCATGCAGAGGATAGATGGCTTCGAGTCCATCGTATTCATACTCCAGCACCCGCTTTCTCACATCCTCCTTGATGAGCCCCGGATGCGCGAGCACGGTGAGGATGTCGAAACGGCGCAGCAGCTTCAAGCCTGCGGCGGTGGAGAGTTCCGTGCTCGGCACATAGGCGCGGGTGTGCTCGCCTAAGAACTTTTCAAATGTCTCGTCCTTCGTGTACTGAGGATAGCGTTCAATAATCGCCCGCGCGATGTGCGGGCGGGCGATGATGCCATCGGAGTGCCCATGCACCGCCTCGTAGGTGATGGAGATGTCGTAAAAACGCGAGAGGTTCTCGATGAATTGCTTCGCCCGCTCCTCACGCCCCTTGCGGATGGTTTCATAATAGGATTCCATCGCTTCGGAAGCGTAGGAATCGTCGCGGAAATACCCGAGGATGTGGACGCTGCGGCCCTCATGGAGAGTCGAAAGCTCGATGCCGGGGAGATAGCCGATGCCGTACAATCTAGCAAGCCTCCGGTTGTCCTCGACGTGCCGGCAGACGTCGTGGTCGGTGATGGCGAGATAATCCAGTCCTTTCTCCTTCGCCTTCTTGAACAGCGCCTCCCGCGTGAGGCGGCCGTCGCTCTCGATGGTGTGTGCGTGCAGATCGGCCTTCATGGGCGTCTTCCTTCCAGTTTCAAAGTGTGATGCGGGATGTCGCGTGCTCGGAGCCGTTCACCCTCCCGCCTCTGGCAGGTGAAAAGCAGCACCTGCCTTTCCTCAGCGATCCGTTCAAACATCGAAAGCGCGGAATCCAGACGGGCATCGTCGAAGTTGACGAAGGCGTCATCGAGAATCAGGGGCGCTTCCTCTCTGCCGAGGGCCTTCAGGGTGCCCAGGCGGATGGCGAGATAGATCTGATCAAGCGTCCCGCGCGAGAAGTAGCGCGCGCTTTCGAAACGGTCGCGGGCGGGGTCCTCGGCGGTGAAACCCAGCTCGCGGGTGATGCGGATCTCTTCATAGACGCCGCCCGTGAGCACTTTGAGATATTCCGCGACACTCGCTTCGAGCGTGGGCGAGAACGTCTCCTCGATGGCTTTCGTGGCGCGTTCGAGATATTCCACGGCCCGCTTGAGAGTGGCGTCCTTCCGTCGCAGCCCTTCGAGGGTCGCCTCTGTGCTTGATAGCTCGTAGGCGATGGTCGAGAGCGGCCGATGCATGCGCTTGCGTTCTTCAAGCACCGAGCGGCGCGAGGCGAGGTCGCGTTCAATCTCGCTTCTCTTTTGCTGCACGGCCTCGAGGTCCTTTTTCGTCTGCGCAGCCGCCTCCCCGTCCGCATCGGAGGCCGCTTCGGCCGCTTGTCTGAGAGCCTCGAGCGAGTCGCCCTCGAGGGCGTCCTCGATGCGGAGAATGGCCTCATGGACATGGTTCGCGGCCTTCAGCCCGTCCTCGCTGAAGGGCAGGGCGAAGCGGTTGAGCAGGGGGCGGAACGTTTCCTGCAGCGATTCGAGCTGCTTGTCGATGGTGTGGATGCGCGATTCGATTTCGACTTTTTTCCCGTGGTTCTCATGCATCCGTTCGGCTTCGCGGTAATAGGCGCGGAAGGCGTCTTCATCTTCACAGTCGTAGCGGCTGAAGAGCTTGTGAAGCTCCTCCTCGGTGCGCAGGATGCGCCGCCTGGCATCTTCATAGCGGCTGGAGGCGTCCCGGTAGAACACCCCCACCGTGCCGATGACAAGCAGGAAGACGATGGGGACGGCGATGAGCGGGATATAGAGAATCGGCATCGGCAGCGTCAGCACGAACAGGATGGAAATCGCCTGCAGGAAGCGCCAGAGGAAGGTCGTGCGCTTCTTTATGTCGGTGATGTCCGCGGGAAGCTTGGCCTTCAGCTCATCAAGAGTCCGGACGTCGGCTTGGAGCTTTTCAAACTTCGCATCGCTCATCGTCCGCTTCACTTCGGGCTTGTTCTCTTCGAGATGGTGGCGTTCGTAGGTGAGCCGGGAGATCTTGTTCGCGCCTTCGGAGGCCTCCTCGAGCAACGAGCGGTACGCGTCCGCGCTTTCGATCAGGGTGTGGAGGTCCCAGATATCGACCGGATGCGTCTGGACGGCCTCGCACGCGCGGCGCGCCTCCGAGGCGTGGCGCTCGATGCGGCGCAGCCGCTCTCGCGAGCGCGCGGCTTCTTCCCGCTCAAGCTTGTCCTTGAGGGCTTGTTCCTTTTTTCTCAGCTCCTCGAGCTTCTCTTCGAGATCCTCGAGCGCGCCGCTTTCTTCAAGCAGCGCCTCGTGGTGGGCTTTCGCCTGCTGGTATTCCTTCTTCAACGCCTCGCGTTTTGATTCGGCTTTGTTGAGGGGTTTCGTCGTTGTACGGGAGGTACCGACCTCCTCGCGACGGCGGGCGTTCAAGTGCTCTTTCGCACGCGCCGTGCTGAAGGTCTCGCTGCGAGTCGCCCCCAGGCTCTGCAGGCGTCTGGAGAGGTCCTCGCTCGCTTCCTTGTCGGTTTTGGCCTCGAGCTGGCGGATGCTCAGGGTGTTGCGATACAGCGGATAGGAAAAGCCGACGACCTTTGAGAGGTCCGGCATCTTGAGGATAGGGTCGCGCTCCAGGGTGTTGGTGAGGTCCTCGCCGGTGGTGTCGTCGTAGAGGCGGATAGGGTCCCTGGCTTGTTTCTTGAAGGTGCGTTCGACGCGGTAGCGGGTATGGTCGCTTTCAAAGATGAGCACCCCGCCGTAGCGTTCGGCCTCGCGGGGTTCGTAGTCCGTGTGGAGGTCGACGTAGCTTTTCCGGCGGCCGCGGCGCTCGACGAGACCGAAGAACATGCCCTCGATGAAGGCGTGCAGGGTGGACTTGCCGCTTTCATTCGGCCCTTCGATGAGGTTCAGACCGTCCTTGAAGGAAAAGCGGGCATCCCGGAATTTGCCGAATCCATCGATCCGGGCTTCAATCAGCTTCATCGCCCGTCCTCCTCGGTCGCGAGCAGGGCGCGGACGGCTTCGATGAGACTCTCGTAGTCGCGCTCCGCCTCGCTGTCGGATTCGAAGTCCTCGATCAGACGTTCGACGACGGTGTCTTCGTATTCATGCCGAAGCGCCTGCAGATCGACGGCCGGTTCGCTCACGTCCTTGAATTCGATGTGGTGGAAATCCTCCTTCAGACGTTCATGAAGCACTTCGGTATCGATGTCCAGCTCGCGGTGCGTCTCGCCCTTCAGTTCGATGCGGTGGAAGTGCTGTTTCTTCGGGTCCTCTTTCTTGAGGGCTTCCACGCGGCGGGTGATGCTATCGAGGGTGTCCTCGGGGGTGAGGGTGAGCGTGTGGGTGAGAAAAAAGCGGCGCTGGAAGGGGATGAACTGCGTCTTTAGACCCGCATCGTCGATTTCGCCGTAGATGAACCCCTTCTCGCCCGACTCGGAAAAATCAAGCGGTTCGGGGTTGCCGCTGTAGGCGACTTTTTCGGTGAGGAAGGCGTGCTGGTGGATATGACCGAGCGCGACGTAGTCGAAAGGCGTGGCATCCAGCGTCGCGGCGTCGGTGAGGAAATGCTCGTCCTCGGACTTGCGCACCTCCCCGTGCAGCACAAGCACCGAAGGCAGTGAATCATCGAGATTCTCCGCGACCGCCTGCAGGCGGTCGATGGAGAAATCCCACGTATCGGAGCCGGCGACCTCATAGCCTGACAGGCGGTGCAGGGGGGCTTCAGGGGTGAAGGTGCGCACCCCGGCGGCATCGAGTCGCTTCTTGAAGGTCTTGTTCTTGAGGAAGGCGTCGTGGTTGCCGACCACGAGAAACACCTCGCAGGGGATGGCGGAGAGGCGGTCCATGAGCGCATCGAACTCGTGCATGCGCATGTAGGGGTCATCAAAGACATCACCGGCTAAAAACAGGGCGTCGACGCCCCATTCCTTGCTCTTCTCGAGCATGTCGTCAAACGTCTGCCTGAGCTCATACACCCGCCGCTCCTGTGCGGAGGTGTCCTTGAAAGACGCGTGCGAGAGCGTGGCGTTGAGATGCAGATCCGCCGTGTGGATGAACGTGAAGGCCATCATCGCCCCCCCTTGGTCTCAGTGAGAATTTCATAGAGCGTCTCGTCGGAGAGTGCGTCGAAATACGGATCGACCGCCTTGAGCTGCACGACGCACTCGGAGGGGTCGATGTCGGGAAGCGTGTCAATCTCCTGACGCTGCGCCCGCTCGAAAAGGCCTTCGAGGGCCGCTTCGAGCGTGTGTTTGGACAAGCCGCCCTCGGCGATGCGCAGCACCGCCTTCGAAGCGAGGCGCCGGTTGATCAGATGCAGCCGGCGTCGCAGGTAGTGCCAGCCCGCGTAAGTGGCGAAACGGGACGCATCAAACTCCGGATAGAGCCCCTCGACCGCTTCGCTCAAGGCGGTGAAGGGGACATCGTCGACACCCGGGACGGCCTCGAGCAGAAAGTCCGCATACGCCGCGGAAGCGAGGGGGTTCGACCCCACCAGCGTCCGTGCCGACATGTGCAGCGCCGAGAGCGAAAGCTCCCGGGTCATGTCGCCGCCGCTGACGAGCACGTCGAGGGCGCGTACGATGGAGAAGGCCGCCGAACGGGTGATGGATTGGCGCGTGGGTCTTAAAAAATCGGGCTCGAGGTGCACCGAGGTCGCGAAGAGCCGTTTATCGAGCAGGGGGACGTAGCGCTGCGAGAAGGCATCGTAGAGTTTCACCCGCGGCGAAAAGGCGCCCGTGAGCGGCACATTGGTGGGAATCAGCACGCTCTTCAGGCAACGCTGCTTGCACGGCGGGGCGATGCGGCTTTTGTACCAGGCGTCGAGATGCCCCTCTGCTTCGCGGGCGAGGCGGGCGGTCAGCTTGGCCGCCGCTAAGGCATGGACATTGCCGAAGCCCACAATCAGATCGGCGCCGGCGGCTTTCGCGGCCTCGACGGCCGCCTTGACACCCTCGGCGCCGAGCGGGGATTCAATGGTGTGTTCACGATACGACGTACCCACCCGGGCGAGACGCCGACGGAAGAGGTCCGTCGCGCCGTCGGTGAGTACCAGCACCATTGAAGCCGCCTGCAGGGCGTGATCCTCCTCGAAGGCGCCGGCGTCGAAGAAGCGGACTTCGCTGGGTAGATGGAACGCGTCAGTACTCATAGCATACCTCCAACTTCCTCATTATTCTAACACATCCAAGAGGGGTTGAACACAGCCGGACGTGTCGGAAAATGGGATGCTGTGCTATAATGATGAGGGAGTGAGCGCCATGAGATACATCATCGATCTCGAAACAAAAAAACAACTGAAGAAACTCGATGGACGCATGGCCCGTGCCGTCCGTCTGCTAACAGTCGACGAGAAGCTTTATGAAGAGGGTTTCACGGCCATCGTCGACATCGTCATCGCCCAGCAGATCAGCGAGCGCGCCCACCGCTCGATCCGCGAGGCCTTCCTCCGAACGGTCGGCTTCGAGCGCGAGCTGCTCGCCGTCATGGACGTGGAAAGCTTGAGACGCTGCGGCCTCTCAAGAATGAAGGCAAAGACCATCCAGCGGCTCGCAGGGAGTGGTGTCGATTTCGATGCGCTCGCGCGCAAAGCCCCGGATGACATCCGCAGACAGCTGCTCGCGTTCAAGGGCCTCGGGGAATGGAGCGTGGAGATGTTTCGCTTCATGGCCGCCTGGGATCCGCACGTGCTGAGCCTGCACGATGTGGGGATCCGCAACGCCATCAAGGATCTCTACGACGCCGGCGACGCGGAGCTGGAAGCGTTCAAGGACTACTTCGCCCCGCATGAAAGCGCCGCCTCGGCCTACCTCTGGGCCTACGGGCGTGCGGATAAATCCACACGCAGGACCATCAAGGAAGGATGAAGATTATGCCGCTCAAAACGTACCGCCACAAAGAACCCACGCTCGCCGAGGGCGCCCACGTCTTCGAAGGCGCCATGGTCATCGGCGATGTCTCGCTTGCTCGCAACGTGGGGGTCTGGTTCAACGCCACGCTCAGAGGCGACATGGACCGGATCGAAATCGGCGAGAACACCAACATCCAGGACAACGCCGTCATCCACACGGACGAAGGCGAACCCACGACCATCGGACGTGATGTGACCGTCGGCCACAGCGCGATCATCCACGCCGCCACCGTCGAGGACGGCGCCCTTATCGGCATGGGCAGCACCATCCTCAACGGGGCGCGCATCGGCGAGGGCGCGCTCGTCGCCGCCGGCGCGGTCGTCCCCCCCAATACACAGATTCCGCCCGGCAGCCTGGCCGTGGGCAATCCCGCCCGCGTCCGCAAGGAGCTCTCCGAAGCCGACCGTAAACAGATCCAGGACAACGCCGAGCATTATGTTGAATTGCTCAAGACCTACCAGGAATAAAAAAAATGACGCGCCTTCGCGCGTCACAGTCGACTTTTGAACCAGCGGATGAAACGGGCTTCCTCCTTGAGGGAGGAATCCTCCCGCATCGCCGAGACATAGCGGCTCGTCAAGGAGAGAATCTCACGATGCTCCGCGTCGCTTTTCGCCCCGAAGACGAACAGATGCCGGATGGGCTGGTTGAAGTAGCGCACCGGCTCCTCGGTGTGCACACAGGCGATGAAATTCTCGTTCACCCCTTCGTGCGGTCGGGCATGGAAATAGACGACTTCTTTTCCCAGTGCAAGCGTCTCCCCGCTACGGTGCACCTCCTCGACGATTTCCTTGAGATACATGCTCGTGAGGACGTTCGCCTGCAGCAACGGGGCGGTGGCCTTGTATAGGCCCTCCTCCCAGGAATCGATGCGTTCGACATGCTCCGAGTGCAACCGGAGATTCTCCATCTCGACCATCCTTCCGCTTAGTGGAAACCTTGTTCATGCAAGATCGATGTACTTTTT